>CAMBCD010000161.1 GCA_945863085.1 Bordetella parapertussis | reverse complement strand
CATCGGCGGCGCGCAGGGCAATGCAGCGGCGCTGGGCAAGGTCATCGGCCCGTCGTTCGCGCAGGACGAAGTGCCGGAAGTCATCGAAAAACTGATTCAAACCTATCTCACGCGCCGCGACAGTGAAGCCGAACGTTTCATCGACGTCGTGCGCCGCCTGGGAATCGCACCCTTCAAGGAGCAGGTGTATGGCAACGCTGATCAAAAACGCGAAAATCGCAGCGGACAGCTGGCAGCGGCTTGACTGGCCCGCCGCCGGCAGCCTGCCGACGGTGCCCGCTGCAGGCGACATCATCGTGCCGCTGGCGCTGTGGCAGGCGAAGGCCAGCGAGTTGCTGGCGCGTAGCGGCCGGCTCGGCCTGTGGCTCGACAGTGCGGAGGACCCGGCGCTGGTGGCGGACAGTCTCGAAGCGTTCAGCCTGATCGCTGTCCATTTTCCACAATTCACTGACGGCCGCGGTTATTCGACGGCGCGCCTGTTGCGTGAACGTTATGGCTGGAAGGGTGGGTTGCGCGCCATCGGCGACATCCAGCGCGACCAGCTGTTTTACCTGCTGCGCTGCGGCTTTGATGCCTTCGTGCTGAATGACGGATTGGATGCCGAAGGCGCGCTGTCGGCCTTCAAGGATTTCACCGAGGCTTATCAGACTTCGGTCGAACGTCCGGTGCCGCTGTTCCGTCGTCGTGTAGCGGAAGCGGCCTGATCACCATGACTGCCTTGGGTACGGTTTATCTGGTCGGTGCAGGGCCCGGAGCGCCGGACCTGCTGACGCTGCGCGCGGCGGATCTGCTGAGCCGTGCCGACATCGTGTTCCATGATGCGCTGGCGCATCCGGATACGTTGGCGCTCGCGGAAAAAGCCGAAAAGATTGCCGTGGGCAAACGCTGCGGCCGGCATTCGACTGCACAACGCTTCATCAACAAGCGGCTGATCGATGCCGCGCACCGTTACGCCATTGTGGTGCGGCTCAAGGGTGGCGATCCGATGCTGTTCGGACGGGCGCAGGAAGAGATCGATGCACTTGAAGAAGCAGGCATTGAATATGCCGTGGTGCCAGGCATTACCGCGGCGCTGGCGGCGAGCGCCGAGCTGGGTATTTCGCTGACCCGGCGCGGCATGAGTCGCAATGTCATCTTCATCACGCCGCGCACCGGCAAGGGTGAAGATGCGCATGACTGGGCACGCAGCGCACTGGCAGCGGATACCTGTGCGATCTACATGGGGGTTGGTGAGGCGGGGCACATTGCGGCGACGCTGATCGACCGCGGCACCAGCCCGGAACTTCCGGTGGTGGTGGTTGAAAATGCGTCGCTGCCGGGCCAGCGTAGCGTGGCCTTGCGGCTGGCCGACCTCGGTGCGGCTGCAACCCTGGGGATTACCGGTCCGGCGGTGATTCTGCTCGGCGAAGTTTATCGCCGGGCACAAGCAGTGAGCATTACCACCCCTGCGAGGCGTGACGCCGTAGCTTAGCCTTCCGGAAACACGCTAAAATTCAGCCTTTTAGCGTGATTTTCAGGACAAGGCTGGGCTCATGCAAATCCTGCGCAGCATTCCGGACATTGCTTCAAGTCCTATCGCGCTGACCATCGGTAATTTCGACGGGGTCCACCTCGGGCATCAGGCGATGCTGGCCAAGCTGCGTGCTGCGGCTGCGGCTCGCGGCCTGCCGGCCTGCGTGATGACTTTCGAGCCGCATCCACGCGAATTTTTTGCGCCGGACAAGGCGCCGGTGCGGCTGACCAGCTTGCGCGAAAAACTGGAATTGCTGGCGCAGCATGGTGTTGAGCGCGTGCACCTGTGCCGTTTCAATTTTGCGCTGGCGCAGGTCACGGCACAGGATTTCATCGACCGCATTCTTGTGCGCGGCCTCGGTGTGCGCTGGCTGCAGGTCGGTGATGATTTCCGTTTCGGCGCACGGCGTGCGGGTGACCTGAACATGCTGAAGGCGCATGCGGTGCGCCACGATTATGCAGTCGAAGCAATGGCGACGGTGGAACTTGATGGCGAGCGCGTATCGAGCACCGCAGTGCGCGAGGCGCTGTCTGCCGGTGACATGACGAAAGCAGGGCGCCTGCTGGGCCATCCGTACCGCATCAGCGGACGCGTGGTGCGCGGCGACCGGCTGGGCCGCAAGCTCGGTTTTCCGACGGCGAACGTGCGGATGAAACATAATCGACCGCCGCTGACCGGCATCTTTGCGGTTGAATTCCGGCGCGGGCAGGGTGCGTCGATGCAGGGTGTGGCCAGCCTGGGTGTGCGGCCGACGGTGAAAGCGCAGGGTGCGGCCCCGGTGCTTGAGGTGTATCTATTTGATTTTAAAGAAGAAATTTACGGAGAGTCGGTGAGCGTGGATTTCCTGCACAAATTCCGCGACGAGGCTAAATACGTGGACCTTGAAACGCTGAAGCAGCAGATCGCGCGCGACGTCGCCGATGCGCGGAATTTTTTTGCGCGTCGCGTGGCGCCGACGGCATGAATGAATAATGAATTGAAGATGCTGGATTTATTGAAACCGAGACATGGCTGATTACAAAAGCACACTGAATCTTCCGGACACGCCGTTCCCGATGCGCGGCGATCTGGCCACGCGCGACCCAAAAATGCTGCAGCAATGGCAGGAGCGGAAGTTCTACCAGCGCATCCGCGCCGCCAGCAAAAATCGTCCGCGGTTTGTGCTGCATGACGGGCCGCCGTACGCCAACGGCGACATCCACATCGGCCATGCCGTCAACAAGATCCTGAAGGACATCATCGTCAAATCGAAATCGCTGTCCGGTTTCGATGCGCCGTACGTGCCGGGCTGGGACTGCCACGGCATGCCGATCGAAGTGCAGATCGAAAAACTGCATGGCAAGAATTTGCCGACCGCAGAAACGCAGAAGTTGTGCCGTGCGTATGCGACGGAACAGGTCGAACGGCAGAAAAAGGATTTCCAGCGCCTGGGTGTATTGGGTGAATGGGACAACCCGTACCTGACCATGGCCTTCCGCAACGAGGCCGACGAGATTCGTGCGCTGGGCATGTTGCTGCAGAAGGGCTACGTCTACCGCGGACTGAAACCGGTGAACTGGTGTTTTGACTGCGGCTCGGCATTGGCCGAGGCCGAGGTGGAATACGAGGATCGCAAGGACATCACGGTGGATGTGGCGTTCCCGTTTGCCGAGCCGGAGAAAGTGGCGAAGGCGTTCGGTTTGCCGTCATTGACTGACAAATCCGGCTTTGCAGTGATCTGGACCACGACACCGTGGACATTGCCGGCGAACCAGGCGCTGAATGCGCATCCTGAATTCACCTACAACCTGGTCGATACCGAGAAGGGTTTGTTGATCCTCGCCGCTGATTTGCAGGAAGCCTGCCTGACGCGTTACGGCCTGACCGGGAAAACACTGGCGTCATGCAAGGGCGCGGCGTTGGAAAAAATCAGTTTCAAGCATCCGTTCTACGACCGGTTGTCACCCGTGTATCTCGGCGAATACGTGACGCTGGATACCGGCACCGGCATGGTCCATGCCGCACCGGCCTATGGCGTCGAAGACTTTCAGTCCTGCCGCAAGCACGGACTGAAGGATGACGAAATCCTGACTCCGGTGCTGGGCAATGGCAAGTACGCCGAGTCTCTGCCGCTGTTCGGCGGCCAGATGATCTGGAAAGCCAATCCGCTGATCGTCGCGCATCTGGAAGAAAAAGGCGTGCTGCTGGCGAAAGAGAATTACACCCACAGCTATATGCACTGCTGGCGGCACAAGACACCCATCATCCTGCGTGCGACTACACAATGGTTTGCCGGCATGGAGGCTGTGCCCGGCTACGGCGGCGTTAAACCGAAGGAAACGCTGCGCGCTATTGCACTGCGTGCTGTTGAGGCGACACAGTTCTATCCCGACTGGGGCAAGGCGCGGCTGCACGGCATGATTGCCAACCGGCCGGACTGGACGTTGTCGCGACAGCGCCAGTGGGGTGTGCCGATGCCGTTTTTCGTACATAAGGAAACCGGTGCGCTGCATCCGCGCACACCGGAATTGCTGGAGCAGGTGGCGCAGCGCGTGGAAAAGGAAGGCATCGAGGCCTGGCAGGCGGTGGATGCTGCGGAATTGCTGGGTGCGGATGCAGCACACTACGACAAAATCAAGGACACGCTGGATGTGTGGTTCGATTCCGGCACCACGCATTACACCGTGCTGCGCGGTTCGCACAAAGACCAGAGCGTATTTCCCGCGGACCTGTACCTGGAAGGCTCCGACCAGCATCGCGGCTGGTTCCATTCTTCATTGCTGACCGCCAGCATGATGGACGGTCGCGCGCCGTACAAGGCGCTGCTCACGCATGGCTTCGTCGTCGATGGTGAAGGCAAGAAAATGAGCAAGTCCAAGGGCAATGTCATCGTGCCGCAGAAGGTCATGGACGAACTCGGCGCCGACATCCTGCGGCTGTGGGTGGCGAGCACGGATTATTCCGGTGAGCTGTCGATCTCGAAGGAGATCCTCAAGCGCGTGGTCGAATCCTATCGCCGCATCCGCAATACGCTGCGTTTCCTGCTGGCGAACATCGCTGACTTTGATCCGGCGAAACACGCATTGCCGGTGGAGCAGTGGCTGGAAATCGACCGCTACGCATTGGAACTCGTCCGCGAACGTCAAATGAAGGTGCAGGCCGGTTACGATCGTTATGAGTTTCATACGGTGATCCAGGAGCTGTCGGCCTTCTGTTCCGAAGATCTCGGTGCGTTCTATCTGGATATCCTGAAGGACCGCTTGTACACGGCTGGTGCGGATTCACGGCCCCGCAGGGCGGCGCAGAACGCACTGTGGCATATCACCCATGCCTTGCTGAAGATGATGTCTCCGGTTTTGAGTTTTACCGCTGAGGAGGCCTGGCAGGTCGTCAAGGGCGGCACGGACGGCAGCATTTTCGAGGAAGAGTGGCATGTATTCCCGAAGGGGCAACTCGAACAGTCGGTGGTTGCCGGCTGGAGTGATATTCGCAATGCACGGGATATCGTCAACAAGAAAGTTGAAGAGCAGCGTGCGCAAGGTAAGGTGGGCTCATCGCTGCAAGCGGAACTCGATTTGTATGCGGCCGGCCCCGGCTATGAAATGATGAAACGGCTGGGCGATGATCTCCGATTCGTCTTCATCACTTCGCGAGCGACTTTGCATAAGAGGACGGATGCTGGGGATGATCTTGACCCGGTGCCGGAGGTCAAGCCCAGTGCCCACACCAAATGCGAACGCTGCTGGCATTACCGAGCCGACGTCGGGCATGACGCGCAGCACCCGGATCTGTGCGGTCGCTGCACGTCGAATCTGTACGGCGCCGGTGAGCCGCGGAGTTACGCCTGATGCTGCGCTGGCTGCTGATTGCGGGCGTGGTGGTGATTTTCGACCAGGCGAGCAAATATGCCGCGGTGGCGATGCTGGCGGACCAGCCGCCGGTGGAAGTGACGCCGTTTTTCAACCTGCTGCTGGTCTACAACCGTGGCGCAGCCTTCAGTTTTCTGGCCGGTGCTGGCGGCTGGCAGCGCGAACTGTTCACCGGCATCGCCATCGTGGCCTCGATCTGGATTGTTTACCTGCTGCGCCGTTATCCGCAGCAGTCACTGTTTTGCCTGGCCCTGAGCCTGGTGCTCGGTGGTGCAATCGGCAATGTCATTGATCGCCTGAGCATCGGCGCCGTGGTGGATTTTCTCGATTTCCATGCCTTTGGCTGGCACTGGCCGGCGTTCAATATCGCCGATTCCGCGATTACCTGCGGCGCGGCCTTGCTGATCTGGGATGGCTTGCGTAATCCAGCGCCATCCGAGAAAATTTCATAAGCATTTGATTTTATTAATAAATTTATGAATCCCTCCATGTTACCGGCACGGCGCAGGCTATAATCGCCGCCATGCAAGTACTGCTCGCCAATCCCCGCGGCTTCTGTGCCGGTGTCGACCGCGCGATCGAAATCGTCGAGCGCGCGCTGGTGCTGCACGGTGCGCCGATCTATGTGCGCCACGAAGTCGTGCACAACAAATTCGTGGTCAATGACCTGCGTACCAAGGGCGCGGTGTTTGTTGAAGATCTGGCCGAGGTACCCGCCGGCAGCACGGTGATTTTCAGCGCGCACGGCGTGTCGCAGGGGGTGCGCCGTGAAGCCGAGGCCCGCGGCCTGAAGGTGTTTGATGCCACCTGCCCGCTGGTGACCAAGGTGCACGTAGAGGTCGCGAAAATGCGCGATCAGGGCCGCGAGATCATCATGATCGGTCATCGCGGGCATCCCGAAGTCGAAGGCACGATGGGCCAGAGCGCAGGCGGCATGCATCTGGTGGAAGGCCCGGACGATGTCGCCGGACTGAAGGTTCAGGACGAGAACAACCTAGCCTATGTCACGCAGACCACGCTGTCGATGGATGATGCAGGACGCACCATCGACGCGATCCGCCGCCGT
>CAMBCD010000160.1 GCA_945863085.1 Bordetella parapertussis | reverse complement strand
TCTGCATCTCGGTAAACGGCGCGACTGCGGCGCGCTGGAAAGGCGGACGACTGCACGACGTCGAGGTCTTCGCCAACGACGAAACCGGCATCGCCGGATTCCGCGACTACGCCGCAGTTTCCGCAGGCACACCCGCATTCATGATTGTTGATGCGGTTGAAGAAGATTACCGCTTCGAAACCCTGCCCCATGCATCGGGATCCGATCGCGGTCAGATGGTCGAGCGCAAGCTGCGTCAGTATTATCGTTCTTCACCCTATTGCGCGGCCTCGCTGATCGGACGCGACGGCACCAAGCGCCGCGACGACCGCTTCCTGTTCTCGGCACTGACCAATCCGGAACTTGTCACGCCCTGGCTGACGGAACTGGCGGAAACAGGACTGCCTGTAGGCGGCATCTACCTGCTGCCGATGGTGATATCCGGTATGGTCGCAGCTCTCGACAACAAGGCCGACAACCTGCTGCTGGTGGCTGCCCATGCCGCCGGCATCCGCCTGACTTTTTTTCGTGAAGGCGCGTTCCGGCTGAGCCGCCTGAGCCGCGGCGACCCCACCCAAAGCCGCGCCATCATCGATGAAATTTCCAATACGCGGCTGTACCTGCATGCACTGCGCGCGGCGACGCTGGACGAACCCGTCACCGTCGTATTGCTGGATCATGCCGACCGGCTGACCGAAGCCACCAGCCTCATCGGCACGGACAATCCCAGCCTGAACTGTATTCGTCTCGGCAGGGGCGACATTGCCGCCCGCCTGAAGCTCGACCCGATCCTGATTGAAACCTCGCCGGCCTCGATCTACCTGCACCTGCTCGGCGCGAAAATCCCGGACAACAATCTCGCCTCAGCGACAGTCACCGCGGATTACAGGCTTTATCAGTCTCGCCGCCAGCTGTACGCGGCAAGCGTCATCGCGATGACCCTCGGCCTGGCCTGGTCCGGATTCAACCTGTGGCAGCAGTTTTCACTCGATGACGAAACTGCCGCCGCCGCGCAGCGAACCGCGCGGGTCAATGCCGACTACCAGGAAGCCACGAAACAATTCCCCGCGGCGCCGACCACGGCCGACAACCTCAAGCGGGCAACCGAACTCGCGGAAAAACTGCGGACTTCCGCAACTACCCCGGAAAACTTCCTGCAGGTGATCAGCCGCGCGCTGGCGCCCAGCCCCGAAATCGCCCTGATCGAACTCGGCTGGCAGAACAGCACCACGGAATTCGAGACCGGCACGATAACCCCCGGGTCCGCACGGGCAGCGTCACCCGCCCCGGCCGCCGCACCGGGCGCCGGACGCAAACAAAGCGGGCTCATCGCGGGACAGGTACGCGATTTCAAAGGCGACTTCCGCCGCGCCATTATTGCCATCAATGCCCTCGCACAACGCCTGCGTGACGATCCGGCGGTGGAAGCCGTGCGCATCGTGCAACTGCCCCTCAACGCGAGCCCGACCCTCGCGCTCTCCGGCAACACCGCCGACAATCCGGCACAGGCCGGCACGGCGGAATTCAAGCTGGTCGTGGTGCTCAAACAAACGTCATGAATGCCGAACAACTCAAGGCCCTGCGCGGGCCGCTGCTCCTGCTGGTCGTGGCGCTGATCGCGGCCACTGGCGCCATTTATTACACCCATCTGCTGCGCCAGCAGGCGCAGACTGCCCTCATGCAGCAACAGAAGCAGTTGCGCGAGGCGCAAACCCGGATGCAGCGTTCCGGCGATGAAAAATCGATCATTGTTCAGTACGTCGACAAGTACCGCCAGTTGCAGCAATCGGGCTTCATCGGTGAGGAGCAGCGCATCAACTGGCTGGACGCATTGCGTGCAGCCAACGAACGCACCGACCTGTTCGGCGTCAATTACGGCATCGAGGCGCAGCAGGCCTACCCCCATGCCGCCGAACTCAACCCGGGCCAGATCGGCCTGCGGCAATCAGTGATGAAACTGGAATTCCGGCTGCTGCACGAACTCGACCTGCTGCGGTTTTTTGAAGCGCTGCGCCAGCAGAACACCGGCCTGTTCCATCTCGACCAGTGCACCCTGCGCCGCACCGAAGCCACCAACGTCGTGCGTTACCAGCCCAATATCACGGCCAACTGCCAGCTGGCCTGGATCACCGCGACGCCAGAGGCGCCGCCCGGGGGACTTCCATGAAATGGTTAGCAGCACTGTTGTTGCTGGTGATCATGCCAATCGTGCGGGCCGCCGATCCGGTGCCGATAGGCCGGATTTTCTTCACGCCCGAACAGCGCGCGCAACTCGACATGCTGCGCACCCAGAAAGCCGTCGCCTCCCAGGTGCGCGACGAACCGGTGCCGGAAAATGTCACCTACAACGGCATCGTGCGCCGCAGTGACGGCAAAACCACGGTCTGGGTCAATAACGAAGCCATGACCGATGCCGAATTGCGCGTCAAACAATCCATCGTCGGCAGGGTCGACAGGAACGGCCGGATCCTGCTGCAAACACCGCAGGCCACAGGCGCTGCGCAACTGCAACTGAAGGTCGGGCAAAGTGCCGAGCTGCTTTCCGGAAAAATTGACGAGACCTATGCCGCCCCGCGCCCGGCACCGGTGATTCAGGCCAAACCTGCAGTGACAGAAAAACCGGCGGCAGCAGCGGACACACCCCGCCCGCAGTCCGGCGGCGATGCCCGGGTGATCGCACCGGAAGACAGCAAAGGCCAAGCGGCTGCACGGCCCTGAACGCACGCCATGTCATCACAACACAGGTCACGGTCTTCCGGGTTCAGGCAGCAGCGCGGCGCGGCGTTTCTGATACTGGTGCTGATGATCGGCCTGATCGCGGCCTCAATGATCGTCACCGCTGCGCCATCGGGAAACGCCAGCCTCGTTACGGCACAGAAAACAAGCAAGGCACTGGCCACGGCACGCGAGGCATTGATGGCTCACGGCGCCAGCACCTCGGACTCCGCACGTCTTGGCGATCTGCCCTGCCCGGCGACCGATTTCAGCACCGGCATCGCGGGCGCCTGCAACACATCGACCCTGCGCGTCGGTTACCTGCCGTGGAAAACACTGGGACTTCCCGACTTGCGCGACGGCAGCGGCGCGCCGCTGATTTATGCGGTATCCAATGTATTCAAGAACAACCCCCGCACGGGAACACTGAATTCAGACACTGCCGGCGACTACACCGTGGCCGGTGAAAATGCCATTGCCATCGTATTCGCCCCCGGCCCGCCGCTCGGCACCCAGGATCGCAGCGTCGCGACGTTCGACATTGCCAACTTCCTCGAACTCGACAATGCCGATGGCAACACCACGTTTGTCAATTCACCGGAAAGCAGCGATTTCAATGACCGCCTGCTGTGGATCACGCCGCGCGCGTTTTTCCCGCCGCTGGAATTGCGCGCATCCCGCCTCACCCAGGAACGACTGCTGCATTATTTCAATATCACCGGCCGCTTCCCGTACGCCGACCAGTATCTGGGCGGCGCCTCATGCCGGACATTCAGTGGCGGCCGTGTTCCCTACTATGGCAGCAGCTGCCTGCCCTCCGGCAATGGCGCGTCCGCCGGCGCCTGGACAACAAGCTGGCCGACCTGGTACTGGGACAATTACTGGGACTACGTGATCCACTATGCCCCGGCACAACGCTGCGTCACCAACCCGGGCACCGTTTGCGGTGGCGGCGGCAGCTACCTGACCGTGGACAGCCAGAACAACGTCCGCGCGCTGCTGATCCGTCAAGGCATCCGCAACAACCAGTTCCGCCCCTGCTCACTGGTATCACAATGCCTGGATGACGCGGAGAACGGCGACAGTGATACGACTTACACCGCCCCGGTCGCCGGCAACGACCGCATGACCATCGTTTCGCCCTGAACCATGCACACACGCCAATCGGGTTTTTCGCTGCTGGAACTGGCCATTGCCATGTTCGTGCTGGTGCTGCTGCTCGGCAGCATCCTCGTGCCGCTGGCCACCCAGGTCGAACAGCGGCAGATTTCAGAAACCGAAAAAATCATGGAAGAGGCCCGCGATGCGCTGCTCGGCTTCGCCATTGCGAACGGTTATCTGCCCTGTCCGGATACCGATAACGACGGAGCGGAAAACGCCGGCGCAACCCAATGCAGCACCATTGCCAGCAATATCGCGCACGGCAATCTGCCCTGGCGGACATTGGGATTGGCCAGCGCAGACGCCTGGGGCAACCGGCTGCGTTATGCCGTGCGCGAGGAATATGCCCGCCGCACTTTCTTCACGCTGGGCACCACCTCCGCCAATGTCCAGGTCTGCCAGGCGGCCGCCTGCGCCACCGACCTCACAGCATCCGCGGTCGCCGTGCTGGTTTCGCACGGCAAAAACGGCTACGGCGCCACCAACAGCGCCACCGGCACGGTTTACGCGGCGCCGACCAGTGCCGATGAGCTGGAAAATACGGATGGCGACCGCAGCTTTGTCAGCCACGTCCCGTCGGGCATAGGTTCAAGCGCCGGCGAGTTTGATGACGTCGTGCTATGGATTCCCCTGTATACGCTGTTCAACCGCATGGTCACCTCCGGCAAGCTGCCCTGACCTTTACCACCTTACTCTAGCTGCGGCGCGCCAGCTCAAAACACCCGCTGCCCCGCCGGTTTTCCACCAGCACCAACGCATAACCGGACTGTTCGGCAAACTTTGCGGCCTGGAACAGGCCCACGCCGAGACCGCTTTCCGAAGCGACCGGCGCCTCCAGGATCTGATCAAGGATCACCGGCGGCAGCGGCATCCCGGTATCGCAGACCCGCAACCGCGGCCCGGCACCCAGCGTCACCGTGACCTGCAGACCGGCGTCCGCAGCAAGCTTGTAGAACGCGTTTTCGATCAGCGTGGCCGCCGTGCTGTCGAACAATTCCGGCGGCAGGCGCATGCCCGTCAGCTCGCCTGTTTCACCAAAAGTGATCGCACGGCCGGCGTAACGCGCCTGCAGTCCCTGCCACCAGACTGCCGCATCCATTTCATTGACCACGGCGGACACCGGTGACTTCAGCTTGTCGAGCGTGGCGCCCAGCCGCTGCGCAATCTGCGGCAACTGGCGCTGCACCAGCGCGCGAAACGCCACATCATCATCCACGCCGCGCATCTCCGCCGCCGCGCAGATCGACCGCAGCGACTGCAGCAGGTTTTTCACGTCATGGGTCAGCCGCGCACCCGTCTCATAAATGGCCTGGGTGTACGCCGACTGCTGGCGCAACTGCTCCCGGCGCAGGGCCTCGTAAAAATGGCCCACCATCTGCATCAACAGCTTCAGGTGCAGCAACACCGCCGGTGAAAACTCCCGCGGCGCATACACGGTCAGCTGGAGGCTGTCGGTTTCGAACTGCTCGGCGTGCGCGCCTTTGGTCCCGACCGTGCCATAAGACCATGCCGTGTTCCAGCCAAAACCGGTGACCCACGGCAGTTCCAGCATGTACTCGAGTGCTTCGCGCAAAAACTGTTCGGGGCGGGTTTCCGTCCTCGCCAGTTCCGCCAGATGCCGCATGCGCTGTTCGAACGGCAGCCCCAGACCGAGCAAGTAACGCGACAGCAGCGTACCGAGGCCGCCGAAGCCGGCGTGCGGATTCCACAGCCACGACAGGCCGAACAGCAGGGAGGCAATCACTATCAGCACCTGCGCCAGACCGAGCAGGTATTGGCCGTGCGTCACTTCCCGGATCACGAAGCTGCCGAGCACCAGCGCCACGACCAGCAAAAACAGCACCACGCTGTAGAACAGATCGACAACCACCGGATCGCCCTGCCGGCGCTCATCCTTGGGAATCGCCAGTATTGCCAGTGGCAGCAACGGCATTCCGTAACGCACGAGACTGCCAACTCCGGCCATCACGGCGTACGAGGTAAACAGCTGCGGCACCACCCACATCAGCAGCATGGTCACCAGATAAACCGCCGCCATTATCGCCACAAAACGGTCGCCGCGGCCCACCGTTCCCGGCACACCGCCGCCAATCAGGCCGAACAGCACCGCCATCCAGGTCGCGATCAGCCACCAGTTGCCGGCAACTGCAAAAAAAACGCCGACGCCCAGCACCAGCAAGCCCCTCAGCATCGGGATCTGCCGCTCGCCGCGCCATACCGGCTGCCAGATCAGGAACAGGCCGAAATGCGCCAGCAGCAGCCCGCGCGCCCACCATTCATGCACATCCCAGGCGATCGCGCCATGCAGCGTCAACAGCATGGCCGCCAGCAGCAGATTCAAATGCCGGGTCGGCGCCGTCGATGCCGACTGGGCGCCGGAAGACTGTGCGGGTGGCTGTGCGGCCGGGTGCAGCAATTCTTCAGGCATCTTGATTGGCTATACTGTTGGGGCCTGTTAATAATTAAATAATTTTCAACAGGTCCTGGTCTAAAGGATGATCCGCAAAAGTGCACATCAACACCATCTGCCGTTACACCGCGCTTGAAGCCATCCGCACCCGCGTCCCGGCAACCG
>CAMBCD010000159.1 GCA_945863085.1 Bordetella parapertussis | reverse complement strand
CCAGCGTCAGGGCCCGTTATTCCTCGACCCCAGCCCTGCGTAACACCGCCTCAATTTCCCCCTGACCACGGTCTTTGGCCAAGCTCAATGCCGAATGGCCGTGTGGTGAAACATATTTGGCGTCCGCGCCATGTTCCAGCAGCAACAGCAGCATCTGCAGCTGACCCTCCCTGGCGGCCATCATCAACGCCGTGGTGCCGTTATCAGCGGCCGCATTGACATTGGCGCCCTTGGCAATCAACAGGCGCCCGATGTCGGTCCGGTTCCGGGCTGCAGCGTAGATCAGCGGCGTCCAGCCGTCCTGGTTGACCGGGGCGCCAGCATCCAGCAACAACCGGGCAATTTCCGTATGTCCCAGGATTGTAGCCAGCATGAGTGCAGATTCTCCCACCGGGTTACGGGTCTGGAGCTTGGGTCGGGCGGTCAGCAGGGTTTTGACCACATTGGGCTTGCCTTCGCGTGCCGCAATCATCAATAGGGTTTCTCCTTTGGGATTCACGGTGTCAACATCCACACCCCGCTGGAGCAACTGGACGATGGTTCTTGCGTCATCAATATGGATGGCATGCAGCATGTCTTCGTAGGCGCCAGCCATCACACTGCTGCTGAACCCGCAAAATCCGGCCAGTCCCATAATCAGAAAGTACTTACGGAATTTCATGTAATTATCTGTTTATATTGAATAATTTAAAGAAGTTTCTGGTGGTTGCCGCAGCTACATCCGCAAATGTGCGGTTTTGCAGTCTGGCGACTTCCTCAGCCACGTGTTTGACCCACCCCGGCTGGTTGGTTTTGCCGCGGTACGGCACCGGAGCCAGATAGGGCGAATCGGTTTCCACCAACAATCGATCCAGCGGTACTTGCCGGGCCACGTCCTTCAGGTCCTTGGCATTTTTGAAGGTCAGGATGCCGGAGAAGGAGATATGGAAGTCCATTTCGAGAGCGCCCTGCGCTACTTCCCAGCTTTCGGTAAAACAATGCATCACCCCGCCCGCCTCACTTGCCCGCTCTTCCTGCATCAAGCGCAAGGTGTCAGCTGACGCCGAGCGGGTATGAATGATCAGCGGCTTGCCGGCTTGCCTGGCCGCACGAATGTGCACACGGAAACGTTCACGCTGCCATTCAAGGCCACCGGTCAGCCGGTAATAGTCCAGTCCGGTTTCACCGATCGCGACCACCTTCGGATGCCGTGCCAGTTTGACCAGTTCGGCGACAGTCGGTTCGCGCAGATCCGGATAATCGGGATGCACGCCGACGGAGGCATAAAGGTTTTCATGCTGCTCGGCCAGCGCGAGGACTTTTGGAAAATCGTCCAGCGTCACACTGACGCAAAGCGCTGCGCCGACATCGTTTTCACGCATTGTTTCCAGAATTGCGGGCAGGTTGCCGGCCAGTTCCGGAAAATCAAGATGGCAGTGCGAGTCAACCAACATCGTGCTCAGGCCGCCTGGCGCGACGGATTCACCACTGCGGCATAGGCCAGCAACACGCTTTCAATATACAGGCGGCCGTTCAGTGGATGGTGGATATTGCGCTGTTCGCGCACCAGCTTGCGGTGCAGGCGCAGCGCCGCCAGCGGCTCGACGCGTTTGGCGATGATCGCCAGTTCACGTGCCAGGTCCGGATTGAAGCGGATGGTACCGAGCATGCGCAGCTCGGCAATGTCGTAAGTCCATTTTTGCAGCCAGCCGATGAAACGCTCCAGCGGCAGATCTCGAAACGATTCAGCAATGGCCAGTGGATCGAAGTCAGGTGGAGCGATGCGTGACAGAAAATCGCGACGCCCAGCCAGTTCATCTCCTTCGCTGGCGGCCAGCGCCAGCAGCGGCGCGCCGGACGACTGGGCCAGTGCCACTTCCGGATCGGCCACGCCCTGCCCGCCCAGCCAGGCCAGTGCCGTGGCGCGATCCGGCTGCTGCAGGCTCAGCTGCCGGCAGCGGCTGATGATGGTGCGCGGCAGGCGATGCGGCCGATGGCTGATCAGGATGAAATGGGTCAGTGCCGGCGGTTCTTCGAGACTTTTCAGCAGCGCATTCGCCGCATTGACGTTCAGGGCTTCCGCCGGGCAGACGAGAATCACTTTGCGCCCGCCGCGGTGGCTGGAGACATAAATGAAATCATGCAGCTCGCGCACCTGCTCGATGCTGATCCAGGGACTGGCCTTAGCTTTTTTACCACCTTCTTCGGATTCGACTTCAGGATCACCTTCCGTGATCGGTACCAACATGCGGAAATCCGGGTGAGCCCCCGAGGTGAACCAGTTGCAGGCCTTGCACTGGCCACAGGCAGCGCCATCCGCTGCCGGGCTTTCGCATAGCAGCGCCTGCGCCAATTCCATGCCAAAGGCTTGTTTGCCGATGCCGCGCGGCCCCTTGATCAGCAGGGCGTGCGCGAGCTGCGCTTTTTGCGCCAGCACAGCTTTAAGCTCATTTTTGAACCAGATAGTCATTAAAATTCAATACTTTAAATGCGATAATCGAAAGTATTTTATTAAAATCAAAGACTTATTTAAATTATGTTTACAATCAAATACTTGAAATGATATTTTCAAGTTCGAGCTGTATCTCGGAAATGGTCCGGGAAGCGTCAATCACGCGAATCCGGCGCGGATGCTCAGCGGCCCGGCGCAGATAGGCGGCCCGCACCCGTTCGTAAAACGCCTGTTTTTCCCGTTCAAAGCGATCGGGCTCGCGGGCTTGCCGCGCCCGGGCGCGGCCAACCGCCGGATCAAGATCAAAATACAGCGTCAGGTCGGGCTGCAAGGCCCCCTGCACCCATCGCTCCAACTCGGCCACCCGTTCCCAGGTCATGCCGCTGCCTCCTGCCTGATAGGCATAGGTGGCATCGGTGAAGCGGTCGCATAACACGCAATGGCCGGCAGCCAGAGCCGGCTCTATGACTTGCGCAATATGTTCCCGGCGCGCGGCAAACATCAGCAGCGCTTCCGTATCCGCGTGGCGTGGGTCATGGTTGTCGAGCAGCAGTTTGCGGAGTGCTTCGCCCAAAGGTGTACCGCCAGGTTCCCGAGTGACCGTCAGTGCAATGCCGCGCGCCGCCAGTTTTCCACGCAGCCATTCCAGGTGCGTGGTCTTGCCGGCGCCGTCCATGCCTTCCAGCGTAATGAATTTGCCGCGGCTCACTTCCGGCCCCGGCGCTGGTACTGGGTCACTGCCCGCTCATGCTCGGCCAGAGTACGTGAAAATTTCGACGTGCCGTCACCGCGCGCGACAAAATAAAGCGCGTCGCTGGGTGCTGGATTTAGTGTTGCACGCAAAGCTTCAAGTCCTGGCATGGCTATGGGTGTGGGAGGCAGGCCGGCACGGGTGTACGTATTGTAGGGGGTATCGGTAGTCAGATCGCTTTTGCGGATATTGCCGTTGAAAGATTCGCCCATGCCATAAATCACTGTCGGATCGGTCTGCAACAGCATGCCGATACGCAAGCGGTTGATGAATACTGCGGCGACCAGCCCGCGTTCTTCCGGTTTGCCGGTTTCCTTTTCGACGATCGAAGCAAGGATCAGCGCTTCCTGCGGCGATTTCACCGGGAGGCCTGGCCTGCGGCGTTCCCATTCCTGGTTAAGATGGCGCACCATCAATTGGTGCGCGCGACGCAGGATGGCGAGGTCGCTGGTGCCCTCGCTGAAATGATAGGTATCAGGGAAAAACCAGCCTTCGCCCAATCGCTGGGGGATTTCCAGTTTTTCCAGCAATTCGGTTTCCGTCATGGCAGCCGTTTCAGCGCGGACTTTCGGGTTGTCCTGCAGCGCCTTGCGCATCTGCTTGAACGTCCAGCCCTCGACAAAGGTGACCGCGACCAGGGTCACATCGCCGCGGGTCATCCGCTGCAGCAGGCCCAGTGGCGTCAGCGGCGGCGAGAATTCGTAATTACCTGCCTTGAGTTTCGCGGACTCGCCAAGCACCCGTGCCAATATCTCGAACAGTTCCGGCTGGCTGATCACCCCTGTTTTTGCGAGCTGGGTGGTCACCGCTCTGAGGCTGCTGCCCGGGCGCAATTCGAAGGTCACGGGCGACGGCGCCAGCCGCAATTCGTGATGCGCGTAGTAATAGAGTCCGGCCGCGCCTGCCAGCGCCAGCAGAAAACCGGACCAGAACAGGAATTTAATGAAGTGGATGATCGAACGCATTGAGCCATTTTCGCACGAGCGGTGCGACCTTGAAGCCAGACCAGCGGCGTTGCTCCAGTGCGGCGACCGGCCACACGCCGACCAGGCTGTTGACCAGGAATATTTCCGTTGCAGCTTCCAGCCGCTGGCGGTTGATCGGCTCGATATGGCAGTGCAGGCTATTGCTGCCGGCTGCGGCGATCACCAGATCGCGTGTCACGCCGGACACACCGCAACGTGCAAGGTCTGGCGTTACCAGCGCGCCGTCTTCGACAATAAACACATTGCAGCGCGTGCCTTCGATGACATTACCCGGTTCATCCAGCAGCAGGCCTTCGGCAATCGCAGAATCGGTCCACTCGGCGCGGGCCAGCACGTTCTCCAGCCGATTCAGGTGTTTGATGCCGGCCAGGCGGGGCTGGGCCGCAAGCCGCAGTTCACATATCCGCACGCTGATGCCCTGCTCCGGCCAATGTGCCGGATATTCCGGTAGCGGGTTGGCAGAGACAACGCGGCGCGATTGCGGATTTTCGGGGATTGCATAACCACGCCCGCCACTGCCGCGGGTCACGGTAATACGCAGCACACAGTCCGGCAGAAGCTCAGCAATGGTCTGGAGATCCCGGAGCAGGTCGGATTCAGATGGTGGCGTAATGTGCAGTGCGCCGCAGTCTGCCGCGAGTTTGGCGTACTGCTGCGGCCACCACTGCGCGCGGCCGCGGCGCATGGCCAGCGTGCGGAACACGCCGTCGCCATAGGCAAAACCTCGGTCATCTGCAGGAACGGTGTTTGCCGGCAAACCATCGACCAGTATCATCGGCATGCCGTCGCTTTCGTCCGTTGCTCCCACCGCATCCCCCGGCAGGATGCCGGAGAGGAAATTCAGATCTTGCGGAACACCAGACTGCCGTTGGTGCCGCCGAAGCCGAAGGAATTGGAAAGCGCGACATCGATTTTCATCGGGCGCGCAGTGTTCGGTACGTAATCCAGATCGCACTGCGGATCCTGGTTGACCAGGTTGATGGTGGGTGGTGCAACCTGGTCGCGGATCGCCAGCACCGAAAACACCGCTTCGATGCCGCCGGCTGCGCCCAGCCAATGACCGGTCATCGACTTGGTCGAGCTGACTGCCAGCTTTTTGGCATGAGCGCCAAAGCAGTTTTTGACCGCAATCGTTTCGGCAATATCACCCAGCGGGGTCGAAGTGCCGTGGGCATTGATGTAATCGACCTGATCGTGGCTGATGCTGGCGTTGCGCAACGCGTGATTCATGCAGCGCACCGCACCTGCACCGTCTTCGCAGGGCGCCGTGATGTGGTGGGCGTCCGCACTCAGTCCGTAGCCTGCCAGTTCACAGTAAATCCGCGCACCGCGTTTTTTGGCATGTTCATACTCTTCAAGCACCAGCACGCCGGCGCCCTCGCCCATCACAAAACCATCGCGGTCCCTGTCCCAGGGGCGGCTGGCTGCGGCCGGGTCATCGTTGCGCGATGACAACGCGCGGGCGGCACAGAAACCGCCGATGCCCAGCGGGGAAACGGTGGATTCGGCGCCGCCGGCAATCATGATGTCGGCATCTCCGTATTCGATCAGCCGGCCGGCTTCACCGATGCTGTGGTTGGCCGTGGTGCAGGCAGTGACCACCGCAATGTTCGGCCCCTGCAGCTTGTACATGATCGACAACTGGCCGGAGATCATGTTGATGATCGAGCCCGGCACAAAAAACGGTGAAATCTTGCGCGGTCCGCCTGCCAGCAGCGCGTTGTGTGTTTCCTCGATCAGCGGCAGACCGCCGATGCCGGAGCCGATGCACACGCCGATCATCTCGCGATTGAGCTTGTCGAGGTCCAGTCCGGCGTACTTGATGGCATCACTGCCGGCTGCCTGACCATAGTGTATGAAGGTGTCGAAGCGCCGTGCTTCCTTTACCGGCAGATACTGCGCCGGGTCAAAACCTTTGACTTCGCCGGCAATCTGCGAGGGATACCCGGAGGCATCAAAGCGGGTGACCTTGGTAATGCCGGATTTGCCGGCGGTAATGTTCGACCAGGATTCGGTCAGGCCGATCCCGACCGGGGAAATGATCCCCAGTCCGGTCACGACGACTCTGCGGGTGGTTGGACGCGGCATGTTTTAAATGCGGAGGGAGCGCGGTTGCGCTCCCTGCTGTGAGATTGACGGCAGCGGAAGGGAAACCTTCCGCCGCACCTATACTTACAGATTACGCCTTCAGGTGTGACTTGATGTAATCAGAAGCCTGCTGCACGGTGGTGATTTTTTCGGCTTCATCATCGGGGATTTCGGTCTCG
>CAMBCD010000158.1 GCA_945863085.1 Bordetella parapertussis | reverse complement strand
GAGGTCTACAGCCTGATCAACCTGGCACCCCATCTGCGCGAAGTTCCGGTTTAGACGGGCTTGCCTGCGGCAGGATCCGCGTCGCTCGCTGTATCCCCGAGCAGCGTTTCCCACAACGCACTGACTGCCGCCACCGAAGCCGCCACCTTGCGCGGTTCCACACGGGCATATCTTTCGCCGGCAAGCCGCAGCTGGTGCTGCAGTTCGCGGAACTGGCGGTAGGCGGCGCGTACCGCCACGGCGTCGGCATCGGTGATCAGTCCCAGGCCGGCGGCGGTTTTGAGCAGCGCGAGGTTGCCGGCATTGGCGGTCAGCGCGGCATGGTGCTGGGCGTGGCCCAGCACCAGGTATTGCACCATGAACTCGACGTCGATGATGCCGCCCGGGTCATGTTTGATGTCGAACAGCTTGCTGGTGTTGGGGTGCGCCGCCAGCATTTTACGGCGCATGCCGATGATTTCCCCGCGGAGTACGGACGGCACGCGCGGTTTGCGCAGCACCGTGATGCGCAGTTCCTCGAAGGCGCTGCTGATGGCGGCATCCCCCGCCACGCTGCGGGCACGCGTCAGCGCCTGGTGTTCCCACAGCCAGGCCTGCTGCAACTGGTACTGGCGCATGCTCTCCAGCGGTGTCACCAGCAGGCCGCTGGCGCCGTCCGGGCGCAACCTGAGATCGGTTTCGTAGAGCACGCCGGCCGCGGTGATGCTGGTCAGCCAGTGGTTGATGCGCTGTGCGAGCCGGGCATAGTTTTCGGCGGCTCCGGGGGCGGCATCCTCGTAGACGAATACGATGTCGAGGTCCGAGGCGTAGCCCAGTTCCTTGCCGCCGAGTTTGCCGTAACCGACGATGGCGAACAGCGGCTGTTCACGATGGTGCTGACGCAGACCCTGCCAGCACAGACGCAGCACCTCTTCCAGGATCACGCAGGCGAGGTCGGACAGCTGGTCGCTCAGTGTTTCCAGCGGCAGCGTTCCGGCGAGGTCCTGGGCGATGCAGTGCAGTGTCTGCGTGTTCTTGAAGTGGCGCAGCAGATCCATTTGCCGCTCGACGTCGCCCTCGGCTGAATCGAGGCTGGCGCGCAATTCCGCGCGCAGCGCGGTCCAGTCCGGCGCTGAAAGCAGGGTGCGGGCATCAAGCAATCCGTCGAGCAGGATCGGATGCTGGGTGATGTATTGCGCAACCCAGGGGCTGGCGCTCATCAGGTCCGCGACGCGTTCCAGCGCGTGCGGATATTCGTGCAGCAGTGCGAGGTAGGCTTCGCGCCGGCTGATGCTTTCGAACAACGCGAGCAGGCGCTCCGCTGTGGCATCGGGATTGCGGCGGGATGCTGCGGTGGCGATGGCTGCCGGCACCAGGCGGTCGAGCCGGCGCTGGCTGGCGGCGGGCATCTGCCGGTAACGGCTGCCGTTGCGGAATAACGCCAGTCGCCGGCACAGCTCCGGCGCCTGCGCAAAACCCAGTCTGGCCAGTTGTTCCAGCGCTGCACTGTCGCCGGCGACATCATCACTTTCCGCGGGTTGCTCCTGCCACAGCATGGAGAGCGGGTGTCCTTCGGTGTCGGCTTCGCCAAAAATGGCCTCGAAATGCAGCGACACCGCCGCGCGGTGCCGGGCGAGAACGGCGAGAAAACCGGCCTCTTCCGTAAATCCCATGCACTCCGCGAGCAGCGCGCGCGCCTCGTGATCGGCTGGCAGTGCCTGCGTCTGCTGGTCGTCACGGTATTGCAGGCGGTGCTCGAGATTGCGCAGAAAAATGTAGGCCGCGTGCAATTCGGCGACTGCCGCCGGCGCGATGAACTGGCGTTCCCCCAGTGCCTGCAGCACCGGCAGCGTCGGCTGCTGCTGCAGTGAACGTTCGTGCCCGCCGCGGATCAGCTGGAATACCTGGACGATGAATTCAATTTCACGGATGCCGCCGGGGCCGAGCTTGATGTCGTCGAGCCGGTCGCGCCGGTTGACTTCATGCCGTACCTGGCTGTGCAGGCTGCGCATTGCGGCAAAGGCGCCGTAATCGAGATGCCGGCGAAACACGAAAGGGCGCACCATCGCCAGCAGCGCGTCGGGCTGGTCGCCGGTCAGCACGCGGCCCTTGATCCAGGCGTAACGTTCCCAGGCGCGGCCCTGGGTGATCAGGTAGTTTTCGAGCATGTCGAAACTCACCACCAGCGGGCCGCTGTCGCCATAGGGTCGCAAGCGCGTATCCACACGGAACACAAAACCGTCTTCGGTCCATTCATTGAGCGCGCCGATCAGCCGCCGTGTCAGCCGCGTGAAGAATTCGTGATTGCTGAGCGGCCGCTTGCCGTCGGTGTCGCCTTCTTCGGGATAGACCAGGATCAGGTCGATGTCGGAAGAGGCGTTGAGTTCGGCGCCGCCGAGTTTGCCCATGCCCACCACGTGCAGCTGCTGTGGTGCGCCGTTGCCTGCGCCGCGCGGCTCGCCATGCGCGGCGGCGAGGTCGCCGTGCAGTTGCGCGACGGCCGTGCGGATGGCGATTTCGGCAAGCTGGGTCACGGTGCCGACGACCTCGTCGAGGTCCGCGTGGCCGCCGAGGTCGCGCGTAATCAGCCGCGCCATGACCCGCTGCCGCAGGCGCCGCAGCGCGCGGCCCAGGGTGACGTCGTCGGTGATTGCGGCTGCCGCCAGTTCCGCCTGCATGTCCGCAGCGGTGAACGATTGTGTCACTTCTGCTGTCGTTATTACCTCCGGCCGTGCCGACAGCAGGCGCTGCAGATAGTGGCTGTAACGCGCGGCCCAGGCGAGGGCATGGTCGGCGGTCATGGCCTGCGCTGCGTTATCTGATTTCATGGCCGGTTCGCATCAGGCGCGTTAGAATAGCCACGATAGCTAAGCCTTTGTTTCATTTCCGCATTTTACATTTTTATTTTATATTTTTCAGGCAAAACATGGCCTTAGCTGCAACGCGAAATTGGTTCCAGAGCTGTTCGTTGTGGGGCTATCGTGTGCTGACCTGGGGCGTCCTGATCTGCGGTTTCCTGTTCGCCGCAGCAATACTGGTGTTGCGTTACTGGATCCTGCCGGATATCACGGCCTATCGCGATGATATCGCCCAGACGCTGAGTCGTGCGGTACAGCAGCGTGTCAGCATTGGCGGCATCAGTGCCAACTGGGACGGCTTGCGTCCGCAGCTCGCCTTGTCGCAGGTCGTTGTGCACGATGCCGAAGGACGTCCCGCGCTGGAATTGCCGCGCGTCGATGCCACGCTGTCATGGCGCTCGGCGGTGCGGCTGCAGGTCAATTTCCATGCACTCGACATTTACCGGCCGGTATTGACGGTGCGCCGCGATACGCGCGGCGGCATTACCGTCGCCGGCATTGCGTTGAACCTTGACCAGCAGGGTGCCGGAGGTTTCTCGCGCTGGCTGCTCAGCCAGCGCGATATCGAGATACATGAAGCGCGCCTGCTCTGGAATGACGAGATGCGTGCGGCGCCGGCGCTCGAACTCGATCAGCTGCAGTTGCGCATCATCAACAACGGTGATCGCCATCGCGTGGGCCTGCGCGCGGTGCCGCCTGCCGCTCTGGCGTCACCACTCGATGTGCGCGGCGACCTGACCGGCGAGGATTTTCAGTCGCTGGCGGAAGCGCTGACCGGACAGCTGTTTGTGCAACTCGACCATGTCGATATCGCGGCATGGCGGCAGTGGATCGATTTCCCGGTGCATTTCCCGCATGGCACCGGCGCCTTGCGCGCCTGGCTCACCTTCAGCCGCAATGAACTGACCGGGGTCATCGCCGATACGCAGCTGCGCAACGTCAAGACGCAGTTGGGCGCCAGCCTTCCGGAACTGGACATGCGCGAACTCGGCGGACGGTTTTCGTGGAAACGGGTGGCCGACGGTTTCGAGGTGGCAACGCGCAAGCTGACGTTTACCACCGGCGACCAGCTGACCCTGCCGCCGGTCGATCTGTCGCTGCGGCTGGGCGGGTCGGGTGCCGGGGGTTATACACGCGGGGAATTTCACGCCAATGCACTGGAACTGGCGCCGCTGGTACAGTTGGCCGACCGGCTGCCGATGGCGGCTGAGCTGCGCAAATCGCTGGTGGCGCTGGCACCGACCGGTGGCGTTTATGACCTGGCACTTAACTGGAACGGCAACTGGCCCCAGCTTAAGACGTATTCGCTGCGTGGCCGCTTCAATGAATTGTCGCTGCGGCAACACGACGCGCTGCCCGGATTTTCGGGATTCAGCGGCAATATCGATGGCACGGAGAAGGGCGGCACCTTGCATGTCGCCACGCAGAAGGCAGCACTGGATCTGCCGGACCTGTTCCGCGAGCGGCTGCAGTTTGACACGCTGACCGGGCAACTGGCCTGGTCACGGGTGGCCGGCGGTACCGAATTCCGGTTCAGCAATTTCGCCTATGCCAATGCCGACCTTGCCGGCACCTTGTTCGGCATTTACCGGACTGCAGCCGACGGCCCGGGCGTTGCCGATATCACCGGTCACCTGAGCCGCGGGCTGGCGTCGCGGGTGACGGCCTACCTGCCGCTGACCGTGGCGAAAGGGTCGCGGGGCTGGCTGGACAAGGCATTCCTTGCCGGCAGCTCGAACGATGTCCGCTTCCGACTCAAGGGTGATTTGCGTGAATTCCCGTTTGTTGACGAGCGCGGCGGCATTTTCGAGGTGGTGGCCAAGGTCAGCGGTGGCACGCTGCATTATGGCGACAGCTGGCCGGACATCAACGGCATTGAGGGCGATTTCACGTTCCGCGGGCAGCGCCTCGAAATGAATGCGCGCCAGGCGATGATCGGCAATGCCCGTCTCAGCAAGGTGCGGGCGCAGATCCCGGACCTGTTGCATGGCAATGAGATGTTGCTGATCAATGGCGAAGCTGATGGCATGACCGCGGATTTTCTCGAATTCATCGCACGCAGTCCGGTGGACGCGATGATTGACCGGTTTACGGACGGCATGCGTGCGCAGGGGCAGGGACGCCTGACAATGAAGCTGACCCTGCCGCTGCAGGCCATCCATACCAGCAAGATCAGCGGCAGTTACCAGTTCATCAACAACCAGTTGCTGGTGGCGCCGGGCTTCCCGCCGCTGGAGCAGGTCAACGGCCGGCTGGAGTTCACTGAATCCGCGGTGCGCGTACCCAGTGCGACGGCAACGTTTCTCGGCGGGCCGTTGAGCGTCACCGCAGGCAGCCAGCGTGATGCAGCGGTCAGCATCCAGTTCCGCGGGCGCGTCAATGCCGATGCGGCGCGGCGTGCCGGCGGCGTGGAGTGGCTGCGCTACATGCGCGGATCCACCGACTGGCGCGGTTCCCTGACCATGCGCAACAAGCGCGTCGATCTGGTGGTCGATTCCACGCTGCAGGGACTGGCCGTCAATCTTCCCGCGCCGTTTATCAAGACTGCGGCGGAGGCGCTGCCCTTGCGGCTGGAGCGGCGTTATACCGGGCCGCAGCAGGAACGGATTACGATTGCCGCGGAGGGCCTGGTCAGCGCGGTGCTGTTTCGCCGCAATGATCAGCTTGAGCGCGGCACGGTGCGTTTCGGCGAAGGCGCAGCCCCCGAACCTGATCGCGCAGGCATTGCCGTGTCGGGGGCCATCAAGATTCTGGATTTCAACGAATGGCTGGCGCTGACCGGAGAGTCGGGGGGGGGTGGCGCGCTGAATCTGGCGGCGGTTGATCTGCGCATCGCCGAGATGCGGGTGTTTGAGCGCAAGTTTGCCGATCTCGCGATCAGGGCGACCTCGCCGGGAGGGACTTTGCAGGCCACGGTCCGCGGCCGGGACATCGACGGCACACTGGGCTGGCGGGCCCAGGGCAAGGGGCGGCTGACGGCGCGCTTGCGGCGCCTGAATCTGCCGGCCGCCGAGTCATCTGCAGCTGTGCCGGCCGCGCTGGCGGTGCGGGCTGCCGATGCGCGACCGCCGGAGCTGCCGGCACTGGATGTCGTGGTTGACGAACTGCTGCTGGCCGAGCGTTCACTGGGCCGCCTGGAACTGCAGGCTACGCCGCAGCAGCGTGACTGGCGCATCGAACGCCTGACACTGATCACGCCGGAGAGCCAGTTCAACGTGGATGGCACCTGGCAGAACTGGCTGACGCAGCCGCGGGTCCAGGTCAATGTGCAACTCCTGGTCAACGATGTCGGTCGCTTGCTGACGCGGCTGGGTTATCCCGAGGGTGTGCGGCGCGGCACGGCAAAAATCGAAGGCAGCCTGGCCTGGGCGGGCAGTCCGCAGCGACTGGATTATCCGACGCTGTCCGGAAATTTTGTGCTGGACGCCGCGAAAGGGCAATTCGTGAAGCTTGATCCGGGCATCGGCAAGCTGCTGGGCATCCTAAGTTTACAGTCACTGCCGCGACGGATCACTCTGGACTTTCGCGACATTTTCAGCGATGGGTTGGCGTTCGACGAGATTGTCGGTGCGATCAAGGTGACCAGGGGTGTGGCGAGTACCGACAATCTGCGCATCGTCGGGCCGGCTGCGCGCATCAGCAT
>CAMBCD010000157.1 GCA_945863085.1 Bordetella parapertussis | reverse complement strand
AAACAGGTGCGGGATGATGTCCTTGGGGTCGAAGTGCCGGCCGGTGATGATCCAGTTCGGCACCACGCCGCCGGCATGCCCGACGTCATGGCCGAGTTTGTAACAACGTCCTTTGAGTACCCAGGCAAATTCACTCATAAGTTTTCCTGAATTTCAGTTCAAATTCATTTTGCGCGCATCGGCGATTTTGCCCGCCACTGCGGATGCGGCCACCGTAGCCGGACTGCCGAGATAGAGTTTTGCGTCCCTGGCACCGAAACGGCCGGCATTGTTGTTGGTCGCAGTGGAAATCGACACTTCACCCGAATGCACCGGACCGATCACCGCATCGTTGCAGGGGCCGCAGCCGGGGGGCAGCATCACCGCGCCGGCCTCGATGAATATGCCTAGCAAACCTTCCGCTGCCAGCCGGCGGTTGGTGGCTTCGGAGCCGGGCGCTATGAACAGCCGCACATTGGCTGCGAGGCGGCGGCCCTTGAGGATCGCGGCAGCGGTCGTCATGTCTTCCCACATGCCGGAGCCGCAGGAGCCGATAAAGGCGTGGTCGATCGCCGTGCCTGCGACCTGCGATACATCCACCGCATTCTCGACGTTGCCCGGCAGCGACACCTGCGGCTCCAGCCGGGAGATGTCGAGCACGAGGTCGGCATCGTACTTCGCACCGGCATCGGAATAGACCGGCGTGAACGGCCGTTGCGCACGGGATTTTGCCTGTTCAAGGATCGCCTTCGACGGCGGCACAAACACGCCGTAGGCGCGGATTTCGGTCGGCGTGGAACACAGCGCGGCGCGCGACGCGAGGTCGAACTGGTCGAGGTCGCCGGCATACTCAAGCACACGGTAATCGAGGTCGGCTTCGAGTTTGCCCTGTTGCAGCATCGCCGCAAAATAAAAACCGACGTCGCGCGCATGGACGCCGGGCTGCAATTGTCCCCGCAACGTCAGCCGCACGGTTTTCGGCACCATCACCCAGTTGGTGCCGGTGGCCAGCACACGGGAAATCTCGCTGCCCATGCGGAAACCGAAGGCGCCGATGGCGCCGGCGTTGGTGGCGTGGCGGTCGTTGTCGAAATAAAACATGCCCGGCAGCAGCAGGCCGGACTCCATCGGGAAAATATGGCCGTGGCCGCCGCGGCCGACATCAAAGAAATTCTTCACGCCCCACTGCGCCGCGGCCTTGCGGTTGAAGGCGCCGCGTTCTGCCGCGCGCGGGCTGCCGTAGATCACGTCGTGGTCGGTGACCATCAGCACCTTGTCCGGCGTCGCCAGACGACTGATGCCCAGCGCGTCGAGTTCGCGTTTGGCGCCCATCACCACACCATCGTGGATCATGATGAAGTCGGGGTCGGGGGAGACCACGTCGCCGGGCTTCACGGCGCTGTGCCCGCTTTTGGCGGCGAGCACCTTTTCTACTGCAGTCAACGGGGGGGTGGGTGAGGACATCGGGACTCCGGAAATGACTGTCCGAGGCTATGTTCCCCGCGCCGCGCTGTCAAGGCGATGGACAGCCACGGAGCGCGGGTGCACACTGGTTTGCGATGAGGTCCGTCATGACAAGCGGAGTATGGTGCTGTGCCCTGCTGGGGCTGGCAGCAGGCGCGAGTGCGCCGGCAGCGGCGCAGGGCACGGACCGGTTCGACGCCATCGCGCGCAGCCCCTTCGTGCATTGCGCGTTTTACAAACAATATGATATCGACCCGCGCACCGGCGACCGGCTGCTGGTGGAAGGGCGCTCGGATTCACTGACGCATTACCAGCGGCGGGGCGGTGACAATGTACGCTCGATCGATACCCGGCGCGCCGGCGCGCGCGATGCACAGCTGCTGAGCGGCAAAAAATACCTGCATTACATCGAACGCAGCGGCAGCATGTACGTGGTGACGACGATCTACGCCTGCCTGGAGCGCGATGTGCAGGGCAGCTGCATCAACTATGGCGCGGTGAATGCGCGTCACTTTGATGCGCGGGTGTTGCGCGATCCGGACGCGGTTTACGAGGAACTGCAGGCCCTGGCCGAGCCTGGTTTCTGCGACCACAGTTTTCTCAATGTGCAGGAAGCCTTGCGCACCCCCTGAAAGCCCGGCATCAGTATTTGTTTTTAATCATGGGTGCCGATCCAGTCGATCAGCATCGCGTTGAACGCATCGGGCTGTTCCCTGTTGGGCCGATGGCGTGCGCCGACGAATTCGCCGTAGCGGCCGTTACCGAACAGGCTGGCGATGTGCCTGACCTCTTCGGGTGATCCGGCCGGATCGTCGGTGCCGCAGACGACCAGTGCCGGCGTCTTGACCGAAGGCAGCTGCTTGATGAAATTGAAGTTGCCGATGGCCTTGGCGCAGCCGATGTAACCGGCCGGTGTGCAGCCGGCGATGGTGTCGCGGATCTGCTGCCAGCGGGCTGGATGCGCTTTTTTGTAGTCGGCGGTGAGCCAGCGTGCCATGGTCGCATCGGCGATCGGCTCCAGTGAATTGGCTTTCAGTATGGCTTCAATGCGCGGACCCCAGCGTGAGGCCGCATCGGCGGGAGAGGCGGCCTGTGTGTCGCACAGCATCAGGGATTTGACGCGGTCCGGGTGACGGATGCCGAGCGACTGGCCGATCATGCCGCCGATCGAGAGGCCGACGAAATGGCATTGTTTTTCGTTGATGGCATCGAGCACGAGAATGACGTCGTCGGCAAGCTGGTCGATGGTGTACGGTCCGGGCGGCGCACCGCTGCCGCCGTGGCCGCGCAAATCCATGCGCAGTGCGCGTTAACCGGCGGCGACCAGTGCCGGCACCTGTTCCGCCCACATGCCGAGGTCGGCGGCGAGGGAGTGCGAAAAAACCACGACCGGCGCGTTTTCCGGGCCGACGAGGTCATAGGCGATGTTGCGCCCGATGAGCGGGAGGAGCATTTTGTGCGTTCCTGTGTGGGGAAGTGCAGTGGTCAGGCTGCGCGCAGGCGTCCCGCGCGGCAGTCTTCGATCTTGCGCCGCAGGTAATCCACGGCCCAGTCGATTTCCTCCACCGTATTGAAGCGGCCGACGGTGATGCGGATCGAATTGCCGGCCATCGCCGCGTCCGTGCCCAGTGCCTGCAGCACATGCGACACGCCGCCGGTGGAGCAGGCCGAGGTCGATGACACGGCGATGTCGGTCAGGGTGGTGACCAGCGAATCGCAGTTCGGGATGTCGAGGCTGATGTTCAGGTTGTTGGCGATGCGTTGTTCAAAGTCGCCGTTGAGCAGCACGCCGGGCAAATCGCGGATCGCATTCCAGAAGCGGTCGCGCAGCGCGCGCAACTGCGGCACTTCCGCCGCCATCAGTTCACCGGCGATGCGGAAGGCCGCACCCATGCCGACAATCTGGTGCGTGGCCAGCGTGCCCGAACGCAGGCCGCGTTCATGGCCGCCGCCGTGCATCTGGGACTCGACGCGCACCTGCGGCGCACGGCGCACGTACAGCGCGCCGATGCCCTTGGGGCCGTAGGTCTTGTGCGCGGTCAGCGACATCAGGTCCACCGGCAGTTGCGCCACGTCTATCGCCACTTTGCCGGTCGCCTGTGCGGCATCGACATGGAACAGCACACCGCGCTCGCGGCAGATTGCGCCGAGAGCATTGATGTCCTGGATCACGCCGATTTCATTGTTGACCAGCATCACCGAGGCCAGCACGGTGTCCGGCCGCAGCGCGGCGCGGAAGGTTTCGATATCCAGCAGGCCGTTTTTCTGCGGCGCGAGACAGGTCACCGAAAACCCCTGCTTCTCCAGCCACTGCATGGTGTCGAGCACCGCCTTGTGTTCGGTCTGCACGGTGACCAGGTGTTTGCCGCGCTTCTGCATGGCAAAGGCGGCACCCTTGATCGCGAGGTTGTTGGATTCGGTGGCGCCCGAGGTCCAGGCGATGTCGCGGGGATCGGCGTGAACCAGCCTGGCCACTTCGTCGCGCGCGGTTTCGACGGCCCGGCTGGCGGCGTGGCCGAAGGCATGCGAACTGCTCGCCGGGTTGCCGAATTGTTCAGTCAGCCAGGGCAGCATGGCCGCGACCACGGCAGGATCGAGCGGGGTGGTCGCGGAATTGTCGAGGTAAATCGGGGTTTTGATCATATGGTTTTGATGCGATGGCCTCAGTGTTTCTGTGTCAGGGCGGCGATCACGCGCTGGCGTTTTTCTTCGACCTCTTTGGCGAAGCCGGGATGCCGCTGTTCGACGAAACCGGTTGCCAGCCCGAGTTTGAGCAGCGCCACGGCAAAAGTCGCCGACAGGTCGTCAAGATCCGGACTCACTTTGGCGAGCTGCATCGCTTCGATGGTTTCGTCATAGAGTTGCTGCATTGCATCCTGCAGCTCGTCGTCGAAGAGTTTCGGTGTAGTCATGGGTGTGACGGTGTGAGCAGGGTGGAATTGCGGATGGTGTGATTGATTCCGGCGATTTTAACGCGATTCTTTGCCACTATTCTTTCCCGTGATCAGCCGTTCCTGCGGATTACAATGTTTCGATGGGAATCACCGCGTCCATGCCTGCCGTGCTGCTGTTGTCTGCGCTTGCCGCAAGCCTGATGGCGCCGGATGCCCTTGCGCAGAATTACCCGAACCGGACGCTGCGCATCGTCGTGCCGGTCAGCGCGGGGGGCGCCACCGACGTGTTCGCGCGCGCGCTGGGCCAGGGTTTCACCGAAGCCTGGGGGCAGCAGGTCATCATCGATAACCGGCCCGGCGCCGGCGGCCTGATCGGTTCCGAAATGGTGGCCAAGGCTGTTCCCGACGGTTATACGCTGCTGATGGCCTACACCTCGCATGTCACCAATCCCTCGTTGTGGACGCGCATCCCGTATGACACGCTGAGGGACTTCGCGCCGGTGGCGATGGTGGCCACGGTGCCCAGCGTGCTGATCGTGCATCCCTCGCTGCCGGTGCGCTCGGTGCGCGAGTTGATCGAGTTTGCGAAGCGGCGACCGCATGAACTTGATTACGCATCGTCGGGCATCGGCACCTCCGCCCATCTCTCCGCGGTGCTGTTTGCACAGCGCTCCGGGCTGTTCCTGACCCATGTGCCGTACAAGGGCGGTTCGCCGGCGGTTTTCGAACTGGTGGGCGGGCAGGTGTCGATCATGTTCGGCAGCCTCACCACGGCGCATTTGCACATGCGCGCGGCACGGGTGCGGGCGCTGGCGGTGACCAGCATCAAGCGCGCGGCGGCGGCGCCGCAGGTGCCGACCATGCTGGAGGCGGGAATCCCGGGTTACGAAGCCGTGGGCTGGTTTGCGATGTTTGCGCCGGCGCAGACTTCCGGCGTGGTGGTCAACAAGCTCAGCACGGAAATCACCGCGATGTTCAGCCAGCGCGACCTGCGTGAGCGTTTTCTTGCGCAGGGCGCCGAGGTCGAGCCCTCCACGCCGGGTGAACTCGGCGACCGCGTGCGCACCGAACTGGTGAAATGGGCCGCCGTGATCAGGGCGGCCGGGATCGTGCCGGTAAAAAACTAGCCTTGTGCAGCAAAAGTCTATTTTTGGCCGAGCCCGGCTTCCTTGGCGGCTTTTGACCAGATCAGGGTTTCCGCGGTCATGCGTTTTCCCATGTTCTCCGGCGTGCCGCCGACCGCCTCCAGCCCGGCATCAAACAGGCGCTGCACCATTTTCGGATCGGACAGTGCCTTGTTGTAGGCGGCCGACAGGCGCGCGACGACTTCGGTGGGTGTGCCCGCCGGCGCCACCGCGCCGAACCATTGCGCGATATCCATGCCGGGGTAACCCAGTTCGGCAAGAGAGGGGACATCGGGCAGCGCCTTGGCCCGGTTTTTTGAAGTGACGGCCAGCAGTCTGACCCGGCCGGCACTCACCTGCGGCATCAGCGGCGCCGAACCCAGCACCGCCACTGGAACGTGGCCGCTGACCAGATCGACCACGGCCTGTCCGCCGCCTTTGTACGGAACACCGATCATCTTGACACCGGCCATCCTGAAGAAAATGCCGGCAGCCACAGCCTGGGTGCCGGTGGCGGAGGACAGTCCGTAGGCGATCTGTCCCGGCTGCGATCTGGCCGCCTTCAGCAGGTCGGCGACGGATTTCCAGCCGGGGGATGGATGCACGGCAATGACGATGGGCTGGTTGGTGAGGATGGTGATCGGACGCAGGTCCTTTTCCGTCCGGTACGACAGCGCAGGGTTGATGACCGGCTGGTAAAAGGACGAATCGGAGCCGATGACAATGGTGTAGCCGTCATGGGGGCCGCGCACCAGCGCTTCCAGTGCCAGACTGCCGGCGCCGCCGGGCCGGTTTTCGACGATGACGGATTGTCCGAGTTCGCGTGACACGATATCGCTGGTGAAGCGCGCCGACACATCCGTCGTGCCACCCGGCGCGAATCCGACCAGTACGCGGATCGGTTTGACGGGCCAGGTTTGCGCCTGGCTGAACTGGCACAGAGCCAGCAGCATCACAGCCAAAATGGTACGCATCGATGTTCCTCCTCCGGATTAACGACACAATGAAGTGCAGGCCAGTTTCCCG
>CAMBCD010000156.1 GCA_945863085.1 Bordetella parapertussis | reverse complement strand
GAGCCGCCGAGCAGCGCAGCCGGTTCAGGGGTAGTCGGCGAGGACTGTCTGAGTCCTTGCCGAAGGCAAGGGCGAGTTCCGCAGCCGCCTGAATCGGCGAGCAGCACAGGGGACCCGAAGGGCGGCGAGCCTGGGTCGCCTTCTCTTTGTTACTTTCTCTTGGCGAAGCAAGAGAAAGTGACTAGCCGCCGGGCTACCCCCGGGGACCTTGAACTTGTTTGGTTTTTAGATGACCGAACAGCGCAAGCTAGAACAGCGCTGGGTGTGCCGCAAACGCCGCCGGCACAACCCTTCTCCCGGGCTGCGCCTTCACCACCCCGGGATTATTCCGCGCAAACCGCAGAGCGAGCTGCAGCAGCTCATTCCAGGTGTCACCACGCACCAGCCCCTTGACCATGCGGTCAATCACCGCGGCGTGGCGTAGTGCCTCCGTGACCTGCCCCAGCGTGAAACGTTTGAGGTTGTTCTGCATCGCGCTCTGGTGCGACGGCCCCCAGATGCGGGCTTCGCGCAGCATCATCGATGCCGGTTTGCCGGTGTTGACACCGGCGAGGACTTTGCCGATGGCGCGGATTTCTTCGGCGAAGGCCCACAGCACCAGGGGTGCTGCCGTGCCTTCGCCCTGCAGGCCGTCGAGTACGCGGGCAACGCGCAAGGGGTCGCCTTCGAGCATGATTTCGCCGAGGTTGAACACGTCGTAACGGGCGACGTCGAGCACCGAGGCGTTGACCTCGTCGAAGCTGATCGGGCCGGCGGGGAACAGGAGTGCCAGTTTTTGCACTTCCTGGTGTGCCGCCATCAGGTTGCCTTCGACGCGGTCGGCGATGAAGTCCAGGGTCGCGGCGTCGGCATCCTGCTGCTGGTCCTTCAGCCGGCCGGCGATCCACTGCGGCAGCGCGCGGCGCTGCACGGCCTTGGCTTCGACCGCGACGCCGCTGCGTTCCAGCGCCTCGAACCACGCGGCTTTCTGGCCGCGCCAGTCGAGGTCGGAGACCTGAATCAGGGTGATGGTGTCCGGCGGCAGCGACTCGCAGTATTTTTGCAGCGCTTCGCCGCCTTCCTTGCCGGGTTTGCCGGTGGGGATGCGCAGTTCCAGCAGTTTGCGTGAGGCGAACAGCGATTGTGAGTTGCCGGCGAGGGCCAGCTGGTTCCATTTGAAGCCGGAATCGACCGTCAGCACTTCGCGTTCGGTGTAACCCTCGGCGCGAGCCCTGGAGCGGATGCGGTCACTGGCCTCGAGTGCGAGCAGGGGCTCGTTGCCGAATACCGTGTACAGCGGTTTAAGGTCCCGCGCGAGGTGGCTCGCGAGTTGTTCGGAAGGCAGGCGCATCGGTGCCTAATGCTACCGCAGAACGCGCCGACTTACAGCAATCGACTTGCAGTAATCGGCTTTTACAGTAATTGGCTTTTACAGTATTTGGCCTTTACGACAGGGGTTTTGGCGCCGGCGGGAGGCGCGCGGCCTGCAGTCGCCGCACCAGTTGCTGCACGGCGTCGCTCTGCATGTCGCGGAACAACAGGGCTTCTTCCGATTCCTTGGACAGCGTTTGCTGGTTGTTGAACGAGAAATCGCGCGTCAGCACGATTTCCGATACCGGGATGGTTTCCGCCGCATTTTTGTCGAGCAGCCGGTACGACATCTTGTAACGCAGCTGGAATTCACTCACCCGTCCGGCCCCGGACAGCGACAGGATGCTTTTTTCGCGCAACTCCTGGACCAGTACCAGTGTTGCCGTGGCGGATTTCGGATCATCGACGATTTTGGTGGCGCTGCCAGCCGCGACCACGCGCCTGAACTGCTGGGCGAACTGCGAAGCCAGGGGCGCCTGTACGTACAGCGTATCAAAGGGCAGGTTGGCGGCGCCGCGCAACTGGAAACCGCAGCCGGCGATCAGCAGTGTGCAGAGCAGTGCGGCGAGGGTTTTCATCGCGGGTCAGCTTATCACGTTCATCTCATTACGTTCCGATCACCACGTTGACCAGGCGACCCGGCACGATGATGACCTTTTTGACAGGCTGCCCGGCGATGAATTTCTGCACTTCGGCGTGGGCCAGCACGGCAGCCTCGATCGCCGGTTTGTCAGCGTCGCGCGGCACCCGCACGTCAGCGCGTTTTTTGCCGTTGACCTGCACCACCAGCTCGATTTCATCTTCGATCAGCGCGGCGGCATCGGGTTCCGGCCAGGGCGCTGCGAGCAGGTCCTCGCCGTAACCGAGGTCGCGCCACAGCTGGTGGGTGATGTGCGGTGTGATCGGCGACAGCACGCGCAGCAGGATGGAAAGGCCCTCGCGCAACACGGTGTTGGCCGGGGCATCAGCGCCGCCTTTCAGCACACCTTCCAGCGCATTGAGCATTTTCATCGCGGCGGATGCGACAGTGTTGAACTGGTGGCGGCCGAGGTCGTAGTTGGCCTGTTTCAGTACGGCATGGATTTCACGGCGCGCTGCTGCGAGCGGGGCCGATAATGTGGCAAAAGCGGCATCGGTGGCAGCAGCATTGCTGCGCTGGCTTATTTCATAACCCAGCGTCCATACCCGACGCAGGAAGCGCGCCGCACCCTCGACGCTGGCATCCGACCATTCCAGCGTCTGTTCGGGCGGGGCCGTGAACATCATGTAAAAACGCGCGATGTCCGCGCCATAATCCTCGATCAGCGATTGCGGGTCGACGCCATTGTTTTTCGACTTCGACATGGTGCCGATGCCGCCGGACTCCACCGGCTGGCCGTCGGTGCGCAGCACGGCGCTGCCACGGTTGCCCTGTGCATCGACCGTGACATCGACGTCGGCCGGGTTGTAATAAGTGATGCGGCCGGACTCCGGCTTGCGGAAAAAGATTTCATTGAGCACCATGCCCTGGGTCAGCAGGTTCTTGAACGGTTCGTCGAGTTTGACCAGGCCGAGGTCGCGCATCGCCTTGCTCCAGAAGCGCGAATACAGCAGGTGCAGGATGGCGTGTTCGATGCCGCCGATGTACTGGTCGGCGGGCAGCCAGTAGTTGACGCGTTCATCGACCATGGCTGTCTTGTTGTCGGCGCAGGCGTAACGCAGGTAGTACCAGGACGAATCGACAAAGGTGTCCATGGTGTCGGTTTCGCGTTTTGCCGGTTTGCCGCATTTCGGGCAGCTGCAATTGATGAAGTCAGGGCGCTTCAGCAGCGGATTGCCGCTGCCGTCGGGCACACAGTCTTCGGGTAAGACCACCGGCAGGTCCTTGTCCGGCACCGGCACGTCGCCGCAGGCGGCGCAATGGATGATCGGTATCGGGCAGCCCCAGTAACGCTGGCGCGAGACGCCCCAGTCGCGCAGGCGGTAGAGCACCTGCTTTTCGCCGAGGTTTTTGGCGGCGAGATCGGTGGCGATGGCATCAACTGCGGCGGCATAGTTGAGACCGTCGTATTTGCCGGAGTTCGTGCAAGCGCCGTGTTCCTTGTCGGCGTACCACTCGCGCCATGTTTCGGTGGAGAAGGTCTGGCCGGCAACGTCGATCACCGCTTTGATCGGCAATCCGTACTGTTTCGCAAAATGGAAATCGCGTTCGTCATGCGCCGGCACCGCCATCACCGCGCCTTCGCCGTAACCCATCAGCACATAATTGCCGACCCAGACTTCGATTTTTTCACCGGTCAGCGGATGTTCGACAAAAATCCCCGTCGGCATGCCTTTCTTTTCCATGGTCGCCATGTCGGCTTCCATCACCGGGCCGCGTTTGCATTCGGCGATGAAGCCGGCGAGCTTGGCGTTGTTTTTCGCGGCATGCGTCGCCAGCGGATGTTCGGCGGCGACGGCAACAAAGGTGACGCCCATGATGGTGTCGGCACGGGTGGTGAACACCCAGAGTTTTTCCGCCTTGCAGTCGAGGGGGTAAGGGAAGGCAAAACGCAGGCCGTAACTTTTGCCGATCCAGTTGGCCTGCATCGCCTTGACCCGCTCCGGCCAGCCGGGCAGCGTGTCGAGTGCGGATAACAACTCGTCGCCGTATTTGGTGATGGCCAGGTAGTAACCGGGGATTTCGCGTTTTTCGACGGTGGCGCCGGTGCGCCAGCCGCGACCGTCGATGACCTGTTCATTGGCGAGCACGGTCTGGTCCACCGGATCCCAGTTCACGACCTGAGTTTTTTTGTAGGCGATGCCTTTTTCCAGCATGCGCAGGAACAGCCACTGGTTCCAGCGGTAGTAGTCGGGGCTGCAGGTGGCGAGTTCACGGCTCCAGTCGATGGCGAAACCCAGCGACTTCAGCTGCTTCCTCATGTAGGCGATGTTGTCCCAGGTCCACTTCGCCGGCGGCACGCCGTTGGCCATGGCCGCGTTTTCCGCCGGCAGGCCGAAGGCATCCCAGCCCATCGGCTGCAGTACGTTGTAACCCTTCATCCGGTGGTAACGCGTCAGCACATCGCCGATGGTGTAATTGCGCACATGGCCCATGTGCAATTTGCCGGACGGGTACGGGAACATCGACAGGCAGTAGTATTTCGGCTTGTTTCCGGTTTCGACGGCGCGAAAGGTCTGCGCGTCATCCCAGAATTTTTGCGCGTCGCGTTCGATGACTTGCGGGTTGTATTTTTGTTGCATGATGCTGAATAAGAGGGAAAAATTGCGAGGGTAAATTGCGGTTACGGCGCGAGGCCGCTGCCGTTTTGCAAGCAGCCGCGATTATAAACGGTTCCGTGTGCGTCCCGGCCTGTGCGGACGCGGGTAATTGGAGAAATCGATGATGATGCGCAGCCTGCTTTTTGCTGTTTTGTCCGCGTTGCTGATGTGCATTGCCGGGGTTGCCGGCGCCCGCACGCTGACCGTCGAGGCGGTGGTCAGCCCGGCCTGGGTGGAACATGCGGGCGGCGCCCGCGAACCGCTGGTGCCGGGTGCGGTGTTGCGCAATGGCGACCGCGTGCTGACCGGCAGCGGGGCGCGGGCTTTGCTGCGCATGGCCGAAGGCAGTGCGGTCAAACTCGGCGAAAACGCCAGCCTTGGTGTCGATCGACTGGCTGACCAGGGTGGTGTGTCCGGGCGTGTGGTCAGCGGCGCGCTGGATGTGCTGCAGGGCGCCTTTCGTTTTACGACGCGGGTATTCGGTTCGCCGCGTGCCAGCCGCGACCTGAACATCCGCATCGCCACCGTCACCGCCGGCATCCGCGGCACCGATGTCTGGGGCAAATCATCGACCGAGCGCGACGTGGTGTGCCTGATCGAGGGCCGTATTTATGTACAGCATCGCGAACAGGCATTCACGATGCAGGATCCCTTGTCGTTTTTTATCGCCGGGCGCGACGGTTCACGCCAGCCGGTGGCGCCGGTGCCGGCGGCGCAACTGCAGGAATGGGCGACCGAGACCGAAATTGCACCGGCCAGCGGCGCCAGCCGTCGCGGTGGCAAACATCGCGTATCGCTGGCTGCCGTGGCCGACGAGGGCGCGGCTGCGACACTGGCCGGCAAGCTGCGCACCGAAGGTTATCCGGCACGGGTGCGCGCCTATCGTGGTGACGGCAACCTGCAATATGCGGTGGATGTCATCGGGCTGGGCAGTGCGGAGGATGCCGCGCAAATGGCGGGCGCCTTGCGCAAGGCCGGTTACTTCATACAAAGTTGAGCCCAAAGCCGAACGGAAGGCTGGGGGTGCTCCCGTATAATGCAGGTCATCCAACCTGCAGTATCCGATGATTCCCGCCACGACGCCTTCGCCCCCCACTGCCCCCGCTGGTCCTGCGTTCCTCTCCGGCCTCAACGATGAGCAACTCGAAGCCGTTACGCTGCCGCAGCAGTCTGCCCTGATCCTCGCCGGCGCCGGCAGCGGCAAGACCCGTGTGCTGACCACGCGCATGGCCTGGCTGATCCAGACCGGGCAGATCAGTCCGATGAGCCTGCTCGCCGTGACTTTTACCAACAAGGCGGCGAAGGAAATGATGACCCGGTTGTCGGCGATGCTGCCGATCAACACCCGCGGCATGTGGGTCGGCACCTTCCACGGCCTGTGCAACCGCATGCTGCGTGCGCATTACCGCGAGGCCGGTCTGCCGCAGATGTTCCAGATCCTCGACACCCAGGATCAGCTGGCGCTGATAAAACGGCTGATGCGGGCCCTCAATATCGACGAAGAGCGTTATCCGCCGCGCCAGGCGCAGTGGTTCATCGCAGCGCAGAAGGAAGAAGGCAAACGTGCCGACAAGGTCGAGCCGTATGACGATTTTTCGCGGCGCATGGTGGATTTCTACGCTGAATACGACCGCCAGTGCCAGCGCGAAGGCGTGGTCGATTTTGCCGAGCTGCTGCTGCGTTCGTATGAACTGCTCGCGCGCAACGACCATTTGCGCGAACACTACGCCGGCCGTTTTCGCCATATCCTCGTCGATGAATTCCAGGACACCAACCGCCTGCAGTACCGCTGGCTGCAGTTGCTGGCCGGACAGCACAACGCGATATTCGCGGTCGGCGACGACGACCAGTCGATTTATGGCTGGCGCGGTGCTTCGACGGCGAACATGCAGGACCTG
>CAMBCD010000155.1 GCA_945863085.1 Bordetella parapertussis | reverse complement strand
AGCCGACCGGTGGCAAACATCGCCAGGTCGGTGTTTATGCTGCGGCCGGAGGCGAGCAGCACCCGTAAACCATCACCCTCGCGCAGCACTCCGGTCGGGGTTTCATTCAGCGCCAGCGTGATGCCATGCTGCGCCAGTTCCTCGGCCAGTACCCTGCCCAGATCCTCGTCAAAGCCACGCAACAACTGCGCACCGCGATGCACCAGCGTCGTGGCCACACCGAGGCCGTTGAATATCGACGCGAACTCGACGGCGATGTAACCGCCGCCGACCAGCACTGCGCTGCGCGGCAGCGCATCCAGATGAAAAGCCTGATCGGAGGTGATGCCCAGATCTGCGCCGGGTATGTCGGGTTTTACGGCATGGCCGCCGGTGGCAACCAGCAGATGTGCGGCGGTCAGCGTTTGATCACCAACCACCACGGTATGCGGGTCGGCGACGCGGGCGCGGCCGGCGATGACCTGGACCCCGGCATCCTGCAGCACCTTTGCATAGACGCCGTTCAAGCGGGCGATCTCGCGATCCTTGTTGGCGAGCAGCGTTTTCCATTCAAACTGCGTGCCGGTCACCGACCAGCCGAAACCACGGGCGTCGGCAAAATCAGATGCGGCATGCGCCGCATAGGAAAAAAGCTTTTTGGGAATACAGCCGACATTGACGCAGGTACCGCCGAGGTCGCCGGACTCGATCAAAGCCACCCGGGCGCCGTACGAAGCGGAGATGCGGCTGGCACGCACGCCACCGGATCCGCCACCGATGGTGATCAGATCGTAATCGTATTGCGCCATGGCATCAGTCTCCCGGGGAAAACTCTCCCGGGAATACTACTCTGAATAAGGAGTTGACTTGGCAGCAGAGGGGCTATGCTGCAGCTCACACCTTGGCTAAGCGGCGATGCGGCGATGCCGCTGCTCACAGCCTAAGCAGGAGGAGGGGTTAAGCCGCGGCATAGCTTCACCGCCGCCGTTCTCATTCTTCGCCGCGCCCTGCTTCTATCTTCAACTCCTGGATCTTGCGCGTCAGCGTGTTGCGACCGAGGCCGAGCAGTTGCGCGGCTTCAATGCGCCGCCCGCCGGTCTGCGCCAGTGCCTTGAGGATCAGCACTTTTTCGAACTGGTGGGTCAGCTCTTCCATGATGCCGGACTCGCCGCGATGCAGCCGCAACTCGGCCTCCCGTCCCAGCGCGGACACCCAGTCCTCCGCACCGGCCACCGTGGACTGCGCACGCATCTCCGGCGGCAGATCCTTGACCTCAATGGTCGCCGCAGGCGCCATCACCGTCAGCCAGTGGCAGAGGTTTTCCAGTTGCCGCACATTGCCCGGCAACTCCTGCACGGCGATGTACTTGAGCGTGGCCTCGGCCAGGCGCTTGGATTCGACGCCAAGATCGCGCGCGCTTTTCTGCAGGAAATACTTTGCCAGCAGCGGGATGTCCTCGCGCCGCTCGCGCAGGGCCGGCAGCCGCAGGCGGATGACATTCAAACGGTGAAACAGGTCTTCGCGGAACAGTCCCTGCTTGACCCGCGCCTCAAGGTCCTGGTGGGTCGCCGCGATGACACGTACATTGGCCTTGATCGGCTGGTGTCCGCCGACGCGGTAGAAATTACCGTCGGAGAGCACCCGCAGCAGCCGCGTCTGCAGTTCCTGCGGCATGTCGCCGATTTCATCGAGGAACAGCGTGCCGCCCTCGGCCTGCTCGAAACGCCCGCGGCGCATGTTCTGCGCACCGGTAAACGCACCGCGCTCGTGGCCGAACAATTCCGACTCCAGCAGCTCCTTGGGGATCGCCGCGGTGTTGATTGCGATGAACGGCCTTCCGGCACGGGGGCTGTGGCGGTGCAACGCGCTGGCCACCAGTTCCTTGCCGGTGCCCGACTCGCCGGTGATCATCACCGTGGCATGCGACTGCGACAGCCGGCCTATGGCGCGGAACACCTCCTGCATCGCCGGCGCCTGGCCGAGGATTTCCGGTACCGCCTCGCTGACTTCACCGGACGTATCCTGGCGCACGCTCTCGTCCATCGCGCGGCGGATCAACTCGACGGCATGGTCGACGTCAAAGGGTTTGGGCAGGTATTCGTAGGCCCCGCCCTGGAATGCCGTCACCGCGCTTTCCAGGTCGGAATATGCGGTCATGATGATCACCGGCAGCGAGGGATGGCGCAATTTGGCCTGCTGCAGCAATTCGAGGCCGGACTCGCCCGGCATGCGGATGTCGCTGACCACGACCTGCGGCACTTCATCCTCCAGCGCCGCCAGCGCTTCGCGCGCCGAGGCAAACGCCTTGAATGCGATGTTCTCGCGGGTCAGGGCTTTTTCGAACACCCAGCGTATCGAACGATCGTCGTCAATAATCCAGACAGGTTTCATGTGGTTTCGCAGTCATAAATATGGTGGCTGGACACAGCCATTAAATACGGTCATCAACGCTCCGCCGCCCGCGGCCCGCGCGGGTCATCCTGCACCGGAAGCAGCAATGTGAAACAGGTTTTGCCGGGCGCGCTTTCGAAAGTGATCGAGCCGTGATGCTGTGTGACAAAATTGTGTGCGATGGTCAGGCCAAGGCCGCTGCCGCCTTCGCGGCCCGAAATCAGCGGCTGGAACACACGCGCGCGCATGTCTTCGGGAATACCGGGGCCGTTGTCGCTGATCTCCACCTGCACGGCATGGCGGAAACGGCGGCGCGCCAGCGTGACCTGGCGGGCAATGCGCGTCTTCAGCCGGATCTCGCCGCTGGCGCCGCCTTTTCCACCTTCTTTACCACCCTCTTTCCCGCCTTCCTTGCCGACACTCTTGATCGCCTGCGCCGCGTTGCGCGTGATGTTGAGCACGACCTGTATCAGCTGCTCACGGTCGCCGGTCAGTACGGGCATGCTGGTGTCGTAGTCACGGCGCACGATGATGCCGGGAAATTCGGCGAGGATCACGCTGCGCACCCGTTCCAGCACTTCATGGATGTTCACCGGCCCCGGCAAGGGCAGCCGGTGCGGCGTCAGCAGGCGATCCATCAGCGACTGCAGCCGGTCGGATTCCTTGATGATGACCTGCGTGTATTCATGCAGCGCCGGCCGCTCCAGCTCGCGATCCAGCAGTTGCGCTGCACCGCGGATGCCGCCCAGCGGATTCTTGATTTCATGCGCCAGGTTGCGGATCAGCTCGCGATGCGCCTGGCTTTGTTCGAGCAGCCTCGCCTCGCGTTCGACGCGCAGCTGCTGGTCGATCTGGCGGAATTCAAGCAGGGTGCCGCTGGCAGCAGGACCGCGTTCGGTCGGGCTCACCGTGCAGGCCAGATTCAGCCGCAAGCGGCCATTGATCGCAAACTCCAGTTCATGCTCGGTATAACTGCAGTTGTTGGCATGCGCGTAGCTGATCGCGGCGGCAAGGACGGCGTTGTCGCCGAACAGCCGCTCGAGCGTCAGCCCGGATACATTGGTATTCGATGCCTCGAAAAGATTTTCCGCAGCAGGGTTCATGTAGAGCACGGCTTGTTTGTCATCGACCACCACCACCGCGGTCGCGAGCAGATCAAGCCCGTTCAGCGCCGCGGTGCTCATGGCATCAGTTCATGCCGTGCTGGAGCAAAAAACACGCCAGCACGCCCATGCGGCCATGGGGTCGTCACTACGGGGGGGAAAGCGGGAAGGAAACGCCGCGCCGAGGCGGTATTTGCGCGGCTGCGCGTCGCCGGACCGGCTAACGCAGCGTGGATAATTCCTTGCGCAGGTTGGTGACGTTGTTCTCGTGCAAAGTCACTTTTTTCTTGAAAGGTTCGAGACGCTCCAGCACGCGCTGGTAATTGCGCTCGCTGCCGAGGCGGGTAGCCTCCTGCTCCGCAAGATCTTTTTTCGCCTGATCGAGCAGTTTCTGCTCGTTGGCAAGCTCCTGTTCGAGAATCTTGCGCCGGTCGCTGTCGCGCTGCTGCTGAGTCGGCGCATCGACCTTGGGGAAATTGCCCGGGGCAGCCTGCGGTTTGGCGTCGCCCTTGATTGCCGGCTTGGGCGCAGGCACGCTCGATACCGGCGGCAGGTTCATCGGCTTGCAGCCGGCCGCCTCCGCCTTGACGTTGGTAAACCGCTTGTTGCCGCTGCTGTCGACGCACTCCCAGATATCGGCCCGGGCCGGACCGGCAATTCCCAGCAACAGCAGCGATGACGTGAACAAAAGCGTGAACAAACGCATGTTTAGCCCTGGTTGATCCCGCACAAAGGCTGGCATTTCTTCCAACGGGAACAGCATCCGTGTGGTTGACTTGCAGCATGAGTATTAGAGGGCTAAGTCTATGTCAGTAAAGAAAATTTCGCAATTACGCCGGGAAAACAAAAAGGCGGGCACCCGCCCGCCCTTTTGCCGAGGCGCATGCGATCAGAGGCTGTAGTAGAGCTGGAACTCGAGCGGATGCGTGGTCATGCGGAATGCCGTGACCTCCTCCATTTTCAACGCGATGTAAGCGTCGATCATTTCATTGGAGAACACACCACCGCGGGTCAGGAACTCTCGATCCTTGTCCAGATACTCCAGTGCCTGGTCGAGCGAAGAGCAGACGTTCGGTACTTTCTTCGCTTCTTCCGGCGGCAGGTCGTACAGGTTCTTGTCGACGGCATCGCCAGGATGGATCTTGTTCTGGATACCGTCGAGGCCCGCCATCAGCATGGCGGTGAACGCCAGGTACGGATTTGCCGTCGGATCCGGGAAACGCACTTCGATACGGCGTGCCTTCGGGCTGGCAACGTACGGGATGCGGATCGATGCCGACCGGTTTTTCGCGGAATAGGCGAGGTTGATCGGAGCCTCAAAACCCGGCACCAGCCGCTTGTAGGAATTGGTGCCCGGATTGGTGATCGCGTTCAGCGCACGGGCATGTTTGATGATGCCGCCGATGTAGAACAGCGCGAGTTCAGACAGCCCGGCGTAACCATTGCCGCTGAACAGGTTCTGGCCGCCCTTCCACACGGACTGGTGCACATGCATGCCGGAACCGTTGTCGCCAACGATCGGCTTCGGCATGAAGGTCGCCGTTTTGCCGTAGGAGTGCGCAACATTGTGCACGGTGTACTTGAGGATCTGGTTCCAGTCGGCACGTTTGACCAGGCTGGTAAACATGGTGCCGATCTCGCACTGGCCGGGCGCCGCCACCTCATGGTGATGGACTTCAACCGGTACGCCCTGCTCTTCGAGCGCGAGGCACATCGCGGAGCGGATGTCCTGCAGCGAATCCACCGGCGGCACCGGGAAATAGCCGCCCTTGATCGCGGGGCGGTGCCCCATGTTGCCGCCCTCCATGTCTTCACCGGAAGACCACGCCGCTTCGGAGCTTTTCACCTTGACCATCGAACCCGACATGTCGATGTTCCAGGTCACCGAATCAAAAATGAAGAATTCGGGTTCGGGACCGAAGTAGGCGGTGTCGCCGATGCCGGACGATTTGAGATAAGCCTCGCCGCGTTTGGCGATCGAGCGCGGATCACGGTCGTAACCCTTGCCGTCCGACGGCTCAACCACGTCGCAGGTCAGGATCATCGTCGCTTCGTCGGTAAACGGATCCATGCGCACGCTGCCCGGATCCGGCATCAGCAGCATGTCCGAAGCTTCAATGCCCTTCCAGCCGGCAATCGACGAACCGTCAAATGCATGACCGTCGGTGAACTTGTCTTCGCCGAACATCTTGGTCGGCACGGACACATGCTGTTCCTTGCCGCGGGTGTCGGTAAACCGCAGGTCAACGAATTTGACTTCGTTGTCCTTGAGCATCTTCATGACATCGGTTGCGCTTCCCATCTAACTCTCCTAACGATTGCTAATGATTAAAGGGGGATTCAGGATTTAAATTCAGGATTTAAATTCGGGATATAAATTTGTTCCGGCGACCCTATTCAGCAGGATGTGTACCAAGGCGGTGCATCACTATCCATTTGAATCAGAATGGAATTTTATCCAGCCCCCCCCAAAGAATGCACCAATATCGTGCGCTCACTACTGCTGCGCCCCATTATAGGGCATGCCTCGGTCTTGTGCACCCCCTTGTGCCCCCATTAGGCACCCTGTTGGACCCCCGGTTAGAATGCCCGGCCCTGCATCCCTGAATGGCCAACACCATGAGCGACACCAGCGCAACCGACCCGATTCTCGCCGCAGCACGCGATCGCGCCCGACAAATGGGCCTGCCTTACAGCGGCGCGTTATTGCCGCAGGAAGCCTACCAACTGTGGAAATCCACCCCCGGCGCGCAGCTGGTGGATGTGCGCACCCGCGCCGAGTGGGACTGGGTCGGGCGCATCCCGGGTGCGGTCGAAATCGAAATGCTGTCCTATCCCGGCAACCGCCCCAACCCGGCGTTCGTGCAGGAACTGCAGCAAAAAGTCGATGCGGAAGCACCGGTGCTGTTCATCTGCCGTAGCGGTGGCCGCTCGCACAACGCTGCGATGCTCGCAATGCAGGCAGGTTACGCCGATTGTTACAACGTGCTCGAAGGTTTTGAAGGCGACCGCGATGCAGAGGGCCATCGCAGCACGGTCGGCGGCTGGCGCGC
>CAMBCD010000154.1 GCA_945863085.1 Bordetella parapertussis | reverse complement strand
AAGAGCGCCTGCTGCTCGGCGCAGCCGCTGACTCGGTGTCGTTCCTCTACCGGCCGGTCGGCTGCAAAAGCTGCGGCAACAAGGGTTATCGCGGCCGCACGCCGATCATGGAACTGCTGGTGATGGACGGCGACATCGATGAACTGGTTGCCCGCCGTGCCACGGCAAAAGAACTGCGCGCTGAAGCTGTTTCGAAAGGTTTCCGCTCACTGGCCGAAGAAGGCGTCACCCGCGCACTTGATGGCATTACCAGCAGTTCCATGATCGGGGTGCGACCGCGGTATCCCTTGTTCGAACAGTGTTTGCAGCCTACCGGGCGGTAGAGGAAGGACGCCGAGTCCGCAGCGACGCCGAGCAGTGCGCGTTCTTCCTGCGACGGTGCGTAGGCTTCCTTGCAGTGCGTACACAACAGGCGCACCAGGCGCTGGGCGATGATGCCGATGATGTTGCCGGCCATGATGTCCGGTTGTACGCCGATGTCGAGTAGCCGCGGGAAAGCGCCCAGCGCCGAGTTGGTGTGCAGCGTGGTGAACACCTGGTGGCCGGTCATCGCGGCGCGGAAGGCCATCTCGGCGGTTTCGCGGTCGCGCACCTCGCCGACCAGGATGATGTCCGGGTCCTGACGCATGATCGAGCGGATGCCGTTGGCGAAATCCATGCGCGCCACTTCGTTAACCGAGGTCTGGCGCATCAGGGTCAGCGGATATTCGACCGGGTCTTCCAGCGTCATGATGTTGACGGTCTCGTCATTGACCTGGGCCAGCAGCGAATACAGTGTGGTGGTTTTGCCGCTGCCGGTGGGGCCGGTGACGACGAGGATGCCTTCCGGCCGCGCCAGCATCATTTCCAGCTTTGCCATGGTTTCGGCGGGCAGGTTCATGCGGTCGAGGTTGACGATGGATTTTTCGCGGTCGAGCACGCGCAGCACGATGTTTTCGCCGTAAATCGTCGGTTGCGTGGAGACGCGAAAATCGATCGGTCGGCCGTTGAGTGTCAGCGACAGCCGGCCGTCCTGCGGGGCGCGGGTTTCCGCGATGTTCATTTCACTGACCACTTTTACCCGCACGGTGATGCCGGGCATGTAGGTCTTGTGCAGGCTGCGCACGGTTTCCAGCACGCCGTCGATACGGTAGCGGATGCGCATGAACGCATATTCCGGCTCGAAATGGATGTCGGATGCGCCGCGTTTGACGGCATCAACCAGGATGGCGTTGACCAGCCGCACCATCGGCTGGGTGTACTCGTCGCCACCGGCCTGCAGGCTTTCGTAGTCGATTTCGCCGGTTTCGATTTCGGTGAGGATGCCATCGACCGACAGTTCGTGGCCGTAGAACAGATCGATATAGTCGCTGAGCTGCGCCTCGGCGGCGAGCTGCGCCTTGAGTTCCACCTGGGGTCCCAGCAGTGCACGCAACTGGTCGAGTGCGACGACGTTGAAAATTTCCGTCGTCGCGATGGTCAGCACCTGGTCGGCGGGATCGTAGGCGATCGGCAATACGTGGTTGCGGCGCGCGAAATCCTCGGGCACCAGGCTCAAGGCTTCCGCGTCGGCGACGACCTGGGCGAGGTCGATTGATTCCTGGCCGACGGTGCGCGCCATGATGTCGCGGATCGCCGTTTCGGTGACGAAACCGAGCCTGACCAGCAGGCGGCCGAGGGGAATGTTGCTGTTGCGCTGTTCGGCGAGAACGATCGCGAGCTGATCTTTGGTGATCAGCCCCTGCTGCACCAGCAGTTCACCCAGCCGTAGTTTTTTCCGTTGTTCGGCCATCGCAGTTGCTAATGCCCGGGCCCGTTATTGCGGCTGTGCGGCGAGTTGACGGATGCGGTCCTGCGCTTGGGCCGGATTGAACCCGACGCGGTTTTTGTTCCGGGCCTGATCGACCGCGCGCTGGTAGAAGGTGGCGGCCAGTTTCGGCTGGCCGACATGTTCGAGTCCGACTGCAAGGTTGTAGGCGTAATCGGGATTGGCCGGTTCCAGCTGGTGCGCCTGGAAATAAGCCTGCTGCGCTTCGGCCCAGCGTGACTGGTCGCCGTACAGATTGCCCAGAGTGAAATAGAGCGCGGCCTGCGGTTCGCGGGCGATCAGCTGCTTCAACCTGGTTTCCGCGGCGATCGGGTCGGCGCGGCCCATCATCGCGATCAGGCCGGTCTGCGCGTAGGCATTGCGCGGTTCAAGCTCGAGTACGTTGAAATACAGCCGGCTGGCGTCCTCGGTCCGGCCTTCCTGCAGCGCAATCGCGGCCAGCCCGAGCAGGGCGTTGATATTGCGCGGCTCGCTGCGCGCGGCGTCGCCGTAGAGCTGGCGCGCGGCATCGAGTTTTCCCGACTGCAGCGCAGCGTAGGCCTGTCCCAGCTGCGGATTGAGTTGCGGTTCCGCAGTGCCCGCGCTGACCTGGATGCTGTTGCGCGGTGGCATCCGCGGGGAGGACGACGGTGCCGGTTGCAATCGGTGTCTGTGCCGGCGCGGGGGCCTGGGTCAGCGGTGTCAACGGTTTTGGCGGCGGTGCCTGGCGGATGAACATGCCGGGATTGGTGATCTGCAGGTAGACGTAGACCGCAAAACCCAGTGCGACGAGACCAGCCGCCAAGCCGAACGCCATCGCCGGACGGATGCGGGTCCGGGCGCTGGTCGTGGTTGCTGCCGGCCGTGCAGTGGCCTGCATCACCGTCGCGGCGCGTGCCTGGTTGCGGTCGTTGCGGGGTTTGGCCGCGGTGCGCGGTGTTGCGGATTCTGCGGGCGAAGGCGTTGCAGGTGCGTCGGCCTGCAGCGGTTCCAGCGACAATTCCATCGCCGGCGACGGCGTGGCGGGCGCAGGCCCGGCGGCAGTTTCCGCTGGCGTGGCCGGCGGCTGCCGGGTTTCGCCACGATCCTTGGCGGCCTTTTCCAAGGCCTTCATCAACAGGCTCATCGGGCGGGCGGGGGCGGCGCGGGCCTGGATTCGGCTTGCGGCAGGAAACGCTGGAAGAATTTGAGTTCATCGCTGTCCAGCGATGGATTGGCTATTACGGTCGGGCGCAGGAAAATCACCAGCTCGCTTTTCCGCGCGCGCTGGTCACGGAAACGGAACAGGTTGGCCATGGGTTCGCCCAGACTGTCGGTTCCCGGTATCTGCTCACGTGCGACGCTCGCGTTGTCCTGCATCAGGCCGCCGAGAATGACGGTTTGGCCGCTGACGACCTGCAATACCGATTCCATTTCTCGGACCTGGATCTGCGGAACCGGGTTGGCAATGCAATTCGTGCGGGCGGCGTCACACAGACTCGGATTGGGATCGTTGACGAAGGGTTGCTGCGAGTTCAGTCGGGTGACCGTGGGCCGCACGTTCAGAAGCACGCGGCCGTCCTCGTTGATCTGCGGCGTGACGCCCATCACCACGCCGACGGATACGCTTTTTGCCGTGGTGTTGAACGTGGTCAGGGTGGGGCCGGTGGTCGGCGTAGTGGTGTCGGCCTTGATCTCGAAATAGACCAGGTTGTCGACGACCTTGAGCAGCGCGGTCTGGTTGTTCATCGCCATCAGCTTCGGGCTGGACAATACGCGCGAGTTGCCGAATTCCTCGAGCAGTTTCACGGTGCCGCTGATGTTGCCGATATTGGTGGTCGGGTTGGTGTAGGCGATCGTCAAGGCATTGCCGGCAGTTGCGCCGGCGGCGGTGGCCGCGGTATTGAAGCCGCCGAGCAGTGCCTGCGTGATCGACAATCCGCCGCTGATTGGCAGCCGGCTCCAGTCGATGCCGGCCTGGAAGGCATCCGACAGGATGACTTCGACGATGGTGGCCTCGATCAGCACCTGGCGCTGGACCGCCGAGGTCACACTGTCGAGATGCCGCTGGATCAGCTGGTGCTGGCTGTCGGTAGCGTTGATGGTAATGGTGCCGGACACAGGATTGACCACTACGTCATCCGGGACCAGCGAAGCCTGCTGCTGGTTGGCACCCTGGGCGCTGATCACAGTCGAGGCCAGTGGGGCGGCGCCGGTGAGGGCCTTGCTCGCGGCCTCGATTTGCCGCACACGGTTGTCCTGCTCCTGCTTGACCAAGGCCAGGCGCTCGTTACGTGCATCGGTGCTCAGCGTCTGCAGGCGGGTCGAGTTCAGGATGGCGCGGATGTTGTTGCGCAGTTCATCCCAGAAATTGTTGCTTGAGGTCGAGCGTACCGTGGTGTTTGAACCCGAGGTGGTGGCGCTACTGCCACTACCGCCGGCTGCGGATGTGGTGGAGATTTCACCGGAAACGCCGATGTTCGATGTGGTGTCACGCGTCATGTTGACGTAGTTGACGCGATAGGTTTTCACATAAGCCACGTCGGGCGAGACGATGATGGTGTTGCCTTCGGTCCGGTAACGCAGGTTGACCTGTTTGGTCAGGCGTTCAAGGATCGCCGGCAGCGTCTCGTTGATGGCGTTGAGGCTGACCAGGCCGTTGAGGCCGGGGTGGATATCGATGTTCTGCTTGGTGTCGCGGGCGAGCGCCAGCAGCAGTTCTTTGACAGGCACTTCGTGCACAACCACGCTGTAAGTCTGCGGTTTCACCTGGGCCGTGGGCGGAGGCACCAGCGTGGCGGCGCGGGAGGGTTCCGGAATGGCGGTGGCGGGTTTGGCAGCGGCCGGCGTGGTGATGTGCCCCTCGGAAGGCGGCACTTTGGTCTGGAACGGCGCGCAAGCGGCGAGCAGCACGACGCTGCAGGCGAGGGCAATGGCGGCAACCGGATTGGAAGCCCCGGTTCTCCGCAGGCCGCCCTGCTGGACTTGCCTCTGGTCGGACGACCGTTCGGACATTTTTCTGCTTACTCCCTTTGGATTGCGGACGGTTATTTGCGTCTCGCAGACATCAACATGCGCTCTTGATCACAATGCTTTCTGGTCCCGGACTTCCGCTTTGATCCCCTGCACCGTGCGCAGCAACGGCCGATAAGCTTTCAGGAAAGGCGGTAATTTTGCCATTGCCTCTCGGGCTTCGCCTCGGTCGTCGAAACTCCCCCAAACCACGGTCAGTGCCGGCGCACCTTTAGCAACTGTACGATACACAAAAAGACTATTGATATCAATGCTGTTTGAGAGGAATTTGAGATGTTGGTTAAGCTGTTGGTCGTCGCTCGAACCGAGCAGCTGGATGGTGTAAGTCTGGGGCTTGGCACTCGCCAGCCATGCGGTAGTGGCCGCCAGCCGGGTTTCAAGCAGTGCGCTGCTACCGGCGGGGACAGTGGCGACTGGTGCGGCTTCGCTGGATGCAGTGGCGGGCGTGGCTGCAGTGGGGGCTGCAGCGGTCGTTGCCGTCACCCCTCCCGGTGTTGCAGCCGGCGCCGCAGGTTCATCATAACCATTTGTTTTTATTGAGTTTTTTTCGATACCCTCAGGGGCGGTTGGCGCGGCTGCAGCGGTTTGTGCGGGGGTGGTGGGCACGTTCCGGGTTGCGGCAGGTTCGACAGTCGCGGGTTTGCCGCCGGCGCCCAATACCGCGTACAAAGTGGCACCCGCGGCCATGCCCAGCCCCAACAGCACGATGCCCTGGAGCACCCGCGGGCGGGTCGCCGGGGGCTGTTGTTTTTGCGCAAATTCGCTGTCGCGGATGGCAGCATCGATGTGTTTCTGGCGAATGGTGTGGGTGTTTTCCGAGAAGGCAGCGAGCAGCGCCTTGTCGGTGATCAGGTTGATGCGCCGGGTCAGCCCGCCGGAGATGCGCGCGATTTCGCGGACCATGGCGTCGGTGAACAGGTCAGGACCACGGTAACCCGCGGCGCGCAGGCGGAACATCAGGTATTCACGGGTTTCCGGCGCGGTCAGCGGTTCCAGCCGGAAGCTGTGGGTGATGCGTTCCTTCAACTGGCGGATGCGGTTCTCGCGCAGGTTGTCATCGAGCTCGGGCTGGCCGAACAGCACGATCTGCAGCAGCTTGTCGGATTTGGTTTCGAGGTTGGACAGCAGCCGGATTTCTTCCAGCGTTTCGATCGGCATGCCCTGCGACTCTTCGACGAACAGTACTACGCGTTTGCCTTCGGCGTGGCGTTGCAGCAGGTAGGCCTGGATCGCATGCATGACGGTGAGCCGGCCGGCATCGCGGGCGATGTCGAGCTGCATTTCGAAGGCGATGGCGTGGAGGATTTCCTGGGGCGAGACGCTGGGGTTGGCCAGGTACACGGTCTCCACCTGCTCGGGCAGCTGGCTCTGCAGCATGCTGCAGAGCATCGTCTTGCCGCTGCCGACTTCACCGGTGACCTTGACGATGCCCTCACCCTGGGTGATTGCGTAAATCAGCGCCTCAAGGATGGGGCCGCGGTTGCCGCCGCCGAAAAAGAAATCGGTGTTGGGCGTGATCTTGAACGGTGCTTCTGTCAGTCCGAAATGTTCGTAATACATGCTTATTTGTCCTCGCCGGCTTCGCCGTGGGATTGCATGCGGCTGTAGAGCGTGGTGCGGTGTACGCCGAGGCGTTTGGCGGCCTGCGACAGGTTGCCGTTGGTCAGCGCCAGCGCGGCTTCGACAAAGCCGCGTTCCCAGCGTTTCAGCACTTCGTCCAGGTTGAATTCGGGATCGGCTTCGAGCTGCCGGCGCGCCGCGTCGAGC
>CAMBCD010000153.1 GCA_945863085.1 Bordetella parapertussis | reverse complement strand
AATCCAGAGGCGTACCTGAAACGGCTGAAAGACGCCGGCATCATCGTGCTGCACAAAGTGCCAGGTGTGCGTTACGCCAAAAAAGCCGAGTCGCTGGGCGTGGATGCGGTGACCGTCGTCGGCGCCGAAGCCGGCGGCCATCCCGGCGTTGAGCCGGTGGGCACCATGGTCGCCGCGGCCGCCGCGGCGCGCGCGATCAGGATTCCGCTGGTGGTCGCCGGCGGGCTGGGCACCGGCGGGCAACTCGTCGCCGCGCTGGCGATGGGCGCCGACGGCATCGCGATGGGCACGCGTTTCCTGGTGTCCGAGGAAATCTGGGCGCACCGCAACTACAAGGAACGCCTGGTGGCAGCCGGCGAAACCGACACCACGCTGTTGCTGCAGTCGATGCGCAACACCCAGCGCGCGCTGAAAACCGGACATGTGGCGATGATCCAGCAGCTCGAACGCGAACAGGCCGACACCAAGACGCTGCTGCCGCACATCATGGGCAGCATCGGCCGCAAGGCGTACGAAACCGGCGATTATGAAACTGCCATGCTGTCCTGCGGCCAGGGCGTGGTGTTCGCCGATAAAATCGAACCGCTGGCCGCGATTGTGGATCGCCTCGAGGCCGAAGCCCGCGCCGCAATGGACCGGCTCCATTACATTTATCGCGCGCAGCCGGCCACGGCGGGACGCGCTGCCTGATCATCACCGAGGAGAAATGATGTATAATTATAAGTATTTGTTTTTATTGACTTTTTTGTTTTCCGCTCTGGGTACGGCCCAAGCCCAGAATTACCCCAGCAAAACCGTACGCCTGATCGTGCCCTTCGCCGCTGGTGGCAGCACCGACATCATGGGTCGTCTGGTCGCACAAAAACTCAGTGAAAGCTGGGGCCAGCAGGTCATCGTCGACAACCGCCCCGGCGGCAGCACGGTGATCGGCACCGACATCGTTGCCAAGTCCGCGCCCGACGGCCACACGCTGCTGGTCACACCAGCCCCGTTCACCATTGTGCCCAGCCTGCTGAAAAAATTGCCGTACGATCCGGCAAAGGATTTCGCACCGATCACGCTGATCAACACCACGCCGCTGGTGGTCATTGTGCATCCCGGTGTACCGGCAAAAAATATCAAGGAACTGGTCGCACTGGCCAAAGCCAGGCCCGGCGTGCTGAATTTCGGCTCCTCCGGCAGCGGCGGGTCGAACCACCTCGCAGGCGAACTCTTCAATGCGATGGCTAACGTCAAGATCACTCATGTACCGTACAAAGGCAACGGACCAGCGATGACCGACCTGATCGGCGGACACATCGACATGGCCTACAACGGCCTCACCTCGGCACTCCAGCACATCAAGACCGGCAAGCTGCGCGCGCTCGCGGTGACCAGCCTCAAACGTTCGGCCGCGCTGCCGGAAATGCCGACGCTGGATGAATCGGGACTCAAGGGTTTTCAGGCCGTGGCATGGAATGGCCTGACCGGCCCTGCAGGCACCCCGAAGGCTGCCGTCGATCGCGCAGCCAGTGATGTCGCACGCATCATGAAATCGGCCGAACTCGCCGAATTCCTGAAACGCGAAGGCTCCGATCCGGTGGGCAGCACGACTGCCGAATACACGGCTTTCCTCAGCGGCGAAATTGCCAAATGGAAAAAAATCATCGAACGCGCCGGCATCAAATCGCTGTAGGCATCGCAACATGAATGTCAAAGTCACCATCATCGACGGCGTCGCCACCGTGCTGCTTGACCGCGCCGACAAACTGAACGCGCTGTCCGGCGAGATGTACCACGAACTGGCTGAGACCTTCACCGCGCTGGGAGGCGATGACAGCGTGCGCGCCGTGGTGCTGACCGGCGCCGGCCGCGCGTTCTGTGCCGGGGGTGATGTCGGCTCGATGGGTGGTTATGACGTGGTCAGCGGGCGCAAACGTTCCAGGGGCCACCAGCAGATGATCCTTGCGCTGCATCACCTGGAAAAGCCGGTGATCGCCGCGATCCGCGGCCCTGCTGCCGGCATCGGCGCCAGCATGGCACTCGCCTGTGACCTGATCGTCGCCAGTGAAACCGCGTACCTGCTGATGGCGTTCAAGAACGTCGGCATCCCGCCGGACGGCGGCGCGATTTATTTCCTGACCCAGCACCTCGGCCTCGCCCGCGCCAAGGAAATCGTCTACAGCGCGCGCAAGCTGCCGGCGGCCGAAGCCCGCGACATGGGCCTGATCAGCAAGGTGGTGCCCGACGACCAGCTCGAAACCGAGGCCATGGCGCTGGCCCGCGACATCGCCGGCTCCGCGACTTATGCTCTGACACTGGCCAAACGCATGTTCCAGTACATGTACGTGCCGACGCTGGAACAATTACTTGAAATGGAAGTGCTGGCGATCTGCGGCGCACGCATGACCCAGGACCATGTCGAAGGGGTCACCGCCTTCAAGGAAAAACGCAAACCGCAGTTCAAGGGCAAGTAGCAAGTAAATCAGGCAAATAAGCCAAAACACCTCACGTACATGACCATCTGGAAAAAACAGACCCTAGCCGAAACACTGGCCGCCTCCGCGGATGCACACGCGCAGGACGAGGCGCTGGTGATTTCCGGGAAACGCCTGACCTATGCCGAGCTGCGCGACAACGTGCGCGAAGTCGCGCAGGGCCTGCGCGCGCTGGGCATCAGCCGCGGCGACCATGTCGCGGTATGCATGGGCAATTCGCTGGAATGGGTGATTTTCTTTTACGCCGCAGCCAGCATCGGCGCGGTCACGGTGCCGGTCAACACCCGCTTCAAGGCCGACGAAATGCTCTACTGCCTGAAACAGGCCGATGTGAAACTGCTGTTCGTCACCGATCGTTTTCTGAAAATCAATTTCATCGAGATGCTGCGCGGCATCTGCCCTGCCGTGGATCGCCGGCTGCCCGATGCAGCACTGCCGCTGCTGCATACCGTGGTCGTGCTCGGCAGGGATGTGCCGCAGGGCGCGATCGGTTTTGCCGATCTGCTGACCAAAGGCGCCATCCATGGCGAACCCTGGCCGCCGGAGGTGCATCCCGACAATGTGCTGCTGATGCAGTTCACCTCGGGCACCACCTCCCATCCCAAGGGTGTGATGCTGACCCACGACAACATGCTGCGCAACGCCGCCTATGTCGCCGCGCGGTTCAACCTGAAGGCCGGTGACCGTTACTACAGTGCGCGCCCCTTCTACCATGTTGCCGGCACCACGCTGTCGCTGCTTGCCGCGCTGACCACCGGCGCCTGCCTGCTGTCCTCGCCATCCTTCGAACCCGAGGAAGCACTGTCGACGATGTGGAGCGAAGAATGCACCCACACCTCAGGCAACGACACCATGTTCCTGATGATGCTGAACCATCCCAATTTCGAACAATATCCGCTGCAGCTGCGCAACGGCTGGGCTTCCGCCGGACCTGAAGTCTCGCGCAAGGTCATCGAATTCATGGGCATGAAAGGACTGGTGCAGGCCTACGGGCTGTCGGAAGCCTCACCCAATGTCTGCATGTCGCATTACGACGATGACATTGAAAAACGCATAAACGGCTGGGCGCACATCCTTGACGATGTGGAGGTCAGGCTGGTTGATCCGGAAACCGGCACGGTGATGCCTGCAGGCAAGTCTGGTGAAATCCAGGTGCGCGGCTGGAGCGTGATGCAGGGTTATTACAAGATGCCCGAACAGACCGCGAAGGCCATCACACCCGACGGCTGGCTGCACACCGGCGACCTCGGCGTCATGGACGAAGACGGCCGGCTGAAATTCCTCACCCGCATCAAGGACGTGTTCCGCGTCGGTGGCGAAAACGTCGCACCGGCCGAAGTCGAGGACGTGTTGCACAGACACCCGAAAATCAAGCAGGCACAGGTCATCGGCGTGCCCGACCCGCGGCTGATCGAAGTGCCGGCGGCCTACGTCATCCTGATGGAAGGGCAGAGCGCGACGCCGCAGGAAATCATCAGTTGGAGCAAGGAGAGGCTGGCGAATTTCCGCGTGCCGCGTTATGTGCAGATCATCGACAGCTTTGAAAAAATCGGCATGACCGGCAGTTCGAAAATACAAAAGAACAAATTGCGTGCACAGGCGCTGATTGATTTTGGTTTGGAAGAAAAGAAAGGCTGAGCTTCGAAGCCCTTTACCTCGTCATTCCGGCGCGCCCCGAAGGAAGTCCCCTTGGGGGGAAAGCCGGAATCCAGGGTTTCTGATGACAGTCATTGCTGGATGCCGGCTTTCGCCGGCATGACGGTATATTATAAGTATTTGATTTAATTAATATTTTTATTGTATGGCAATCATTTGCCGAATGCCTGAAATCTGAACGGAGAGTCACTTGCAACACACCCTCGAACGCCCCGATGGCTGCAGGATTTTCTACACCATCGACGACTACACCGATCCCTGGCGCAAGGCTGAAACCGTGCTGTTCGTCCACGGCCTCGCCGAATCCGGTGAAGCCTGGCGTGCATGGGTGCCGCATTTTGCACGCCACTACCGCGTGGTACGCCTCGACCTGCGCGGCTTCGGCCGTTCCACCCCGATGTCTGCAGACCACGAATGGTCGATGGACGAACTGCTCGACGACATCGAAGCGCTGATCAAACAGATCGGCTGCACCAAGGTTCATCTGGTCGGCGCCAAAAGCGGCGGCTCGATGGCGCTGGCGATGGCCGCCAACCGGCCGCAGCTGGTGCAAACCCTGATCGGCGTCACACCACCGGTGCTGCCCGCCGCCGGCGTCGATGACTGGGTCCAACACATCAACAGCAAGGGCGTCGTCGACTGGGCCGCACACACCATGCAGGGCCGGCTCGGCACCAAGGCCTCCAAGGCCGAAGTCGACTGGTGGATCCACAACCTGCAGGGCAAGACTCCGCTGTCGACACTGCAGAGTTATCTGCGTTGGGTGCCCAAACTCGACATCCGCGAAGACGTCAAACGCATCAGCTGCCCGACGCTGATCATCACCACCACCGGCAGCGGCCTGCGTTCGGTGGACGGCGTCAAGGCCTGGGTCTCCGGCGTAAAACCGGCGCAGCTGCTGATCATGGAAGGCGACGCCTGGCATGCCGCCGGCGCCTACCCCGACCGCTGCGCTCAGACAGCGCTGGAATTCCTCGACCGCCACCGCTCCTCCGCAAAAGCCGCATGAATCCGCATTCAGAAACCCGTAGTTTTACAGCCAAAGGAAACATCCGATGATCGATCTGATGAAACAATCGCCGCTCGGCACCTATATAGAGCACCTGAAAAAGGGCGAACTGGCCTACCAGGTGTGCAAGGACAACAACAAGGCCTTCTTCTATCCGCGCGCCATCGCACCGGAAACCGGCAGTGAAAACATTGAATGGCGCGTGTCCAGGGGACTCGGCACCGTCTATACCACCACCGTCGTGCATTACAAGGGCGAGGCACCACTGAACGTGGCGATGATCGACATGGACGAAGGTTACCGCCTGATGAGCCGCGTCGAGGACATCGACCCGATGCAGGTCAAGATCGGCATGCGCGTCAAATTCCGCGCCAACCCCGGCGACGAAAAAACCCTGCCCTTCCCGGTGTTCACCCCCGCGGGAGATGCCAAATGACCAGCATGCTCAAACGCGGCAGCATCGCGGTGGTCGGCGCGGCGGAATCCGACCTCGGCCAGGTGGCACAGCACACTTCGCCCGTGGACCTGATGGCGCAGGCAACCCTGCGTGCGCTGGACGACTGCGGCCTGACACTGAAGGATGTCGATGCCCTGTATGCCGCCGCCACCCAGGTGCGCATGGGCCCGATGTCGCTGGCCGAATACCTGCGCATCAAACCCAAGGTGTTCGACGGCACACAAATCGGCGGCTCATCGTTCATGACCCATGTCGCCCATGCACAGATGGCGATCCAGTTGGGACTGTGCGAAGTCGCTGTCATCGCCTACGGCAGCACGCAGCGCTCGGTATCGCGCGCCGCGGCCAGCCCGCGCGAATTCAATCCCTATGAAACACCGTACCGGCCGATCCTGCCGATCAGCGCCTATGCGATGGCGGCAGCACGCCATATGCACCAATACGGCACCAAACGCGAGCACCTCGCCGAAGTGGCGGTCGCCGCGCGCAAATGGGCGCTGATGAACCCCAAGGCCTGGGAAAAAGAGCCGCTGACCATTGAGCAGGCATTAAACGCGCGCATGGTGTCTTACCCGTTCACGGTACGCGACTGCTGCCTGGTCGTCGACGGTGGCGGCGCCATCGTGCTGACCTCAGCCGCACGTGCGAAGACCCTGAAGAAAAAGCCGGTGTACGTGCTGGGGGTCGGCGAAACGCTGTCACATGCCAATATTTCCAGCATGCCCGACTTCACGGTGACTGGTGCCTCGGTATCCGGCCCGCAGGCTTTCAAGATGTCCGGCGTCACGCAGAAGGACGTCAGGATGCTGTCACTGTATGACGCCTTCACCATCACGCCGATCCTGTTCCTGGAAGACCTGGGTTTCGTGCCGAAGGGCGAAGGCGGTCGTTTTGTCGCTGACGGCGGCATCGCGCCCGGCGGCAAACTGGCGGTCAACACCTCCGGCGGCGGCCTGTCGTACTGCCATCCCGGCATGTACGGCCTGCTGGTGATGATCGAGGCCATCCGCCAGGTGCGCGGTGAATGCGGTGAACGTCAGGTCAAGAGTTGCGACGTCGCACTGGCTCATGGAAACGGCGGTGTGATGTCTAGCCAATGCACCGTGATCTTTGGGTCTGAGAACACCGTTTAATCAGTAAGCTGCCAACCGGATGC
>CAMBCD010000152.1 GCA_945863085.1 Bordetella parapertussis | reverse complement strand
CAGGGAGGTCATCAGGGACCATGGCGAAGAACGGTTTGCTAAACAGATTGCAGCAGCGATTGTTGCGGCTCGGACGCGGGGACCTGTTGACACCACACGACAACTTGCCGCGATCGTGGCAGAAGCCGTTCCCGCGCGCGAGCCACGCCAGGATCCGGCGACGCGCACGTTTCAGGCTTTACGGATTCACATCAATCAGGAGCTTGAGGAGTTATCGCTAGTGCTGCCGCAATGCGTTGACCTGCTGCAGCCGGAAGGCCGGCTGGTGGTCATCGCTTTTCATTCACTGGAAGATCGTATCGTGAAGCGCTTCCTGCGTACGCAGTCACAGGCGGATGCGCTGCCGGCGCGGCTGCCGGTGCGCGCCCGTGATCTGCCACAGCCGCGGATGCGGCTGATCGGCCGCGCGCAGCGCGCGAGCGGCGCGGAAGTTGCGGCCAACCCGCGCGCGCGCAGTGCAGTGATGCGGGTCGCCGAACGTTCCCGGGGAAATGCGGGGGCGGCAGCATGACTGCGCGCCTGAGCTTCATCCTGCTCGCTGCGCTGATCGTGTGCGCGCTGTCGCTGGTGTCTTCGCAACACAAGGCGCGCAAGCTCTACGTCGAACTGCAGAAGGAGCAGGCGGCGGCGAAGCAGCTGGATGTCGAGTGGGGCCAGTTGCAGCTCGAACAGGGAACCTGGGGAACCCATGGCCGCATCGAGCGCATCGCCACCCGCGAACTGGGCATGCGTTTGCCGGTGGCGAACCGCGTGGAAGTGGTGCCGGCACCGCGCGCGGAGCCCCAGCCATGAAGCCGGTCGCAAGCCGCGATCCGACGCCCAGTCTGCCGGCCTGGCGCGCCAACCTGATGCTGGTGGTGCTGGCGGCATGGTTTATCGCGCTGGCCGGGCGCGCATTGTGGCTGCAGGCGCTGAACAATGATTTTCTGCAGCGCAAGGGTGAGTCGCGTTATTCGCGCGTTGTCGAAATCGGCGCGAGCCGCGGCATGATCGTCGACCGCAACAATGAACCGCTGGCGATTTCCACGCCGGTGGAGTCGGTGGCGGCCAGTCCCGCCGACATCGAGGCGGATCCCGCGGATCTGCGCAAGCTGGCGAAATTGCTGGAGATCAGCAATGACGAACTGCGTTCCAAATTGTCCGACACGCAGCGCGAATTCGTCTACCTGAAACGCCAGTTGCCGCCGGAGCAGGCGGAGCGCGTGGTGCAGCTGGGCATCCCCGGTGTTTTTTTGCAGCGCGAGCACCGCCGTTATTACCCGGCGGGCGAAGTGATGTCGCACATCATTGGTTTTACCGGCGTTGATGACAAAGGGCAGGAAGCCCTGGAGCTGGCATTCGAAGACACGCTGGCCGGCAGACCCGGCAGCCGCCGCGTGATCAAGGACCGGCTGGGCCGTATTGTCGAGGATGTGGAAAGCATCCGCGTGCCGCAAAACGGGCAGCAGCTCAGGTTGTCGATTGATGCGCGTATCCAGTACCTCGCGTTCCGCGAGCTGAAGGCGGCGGTCGCCGCGCATCGCGCCAAGGCCGGCGGCATCGTCGTGCTCGATGCCGACAGCGGCGAAATCCTGGCGATGGCGAATCTGCCGGCCTACAACCCGAACAACCGCGGCAAGATGGATGCTCGCCGCACCCGCAACCGCGTGGTCACCGATCTGTTCGAGCCGGGCTCGACGCTGAAGCCGTTCACGGCTGCCGCGGCGCTGGAAGCCGGGCTGTTCCAGCCCGGCACGGTGATCCAGACTGCGCCCGGCCAGCTGACCATCGGCAATCGCACCATACATGACGCGCATCCCCAGGGCGCGCTGACGGTGGCGCAGGTGATCCAGAAATCGTCGAACGTCGGCACCGCAAAAATGGGTCTGGCGCTGTCATCCGAGGTGTTGTGGAGCCTGTTCAGCCGCGCCGGTTTCGGCTTGCCGCCAAGATCCGGATTTCCCGGCGAGGTGTCGGGCCGTCTGCGCGCCCATGCGACCTGGAAGCCGATCGAGCAGGCTACGATGTCGTACGGTTACGGCATTTCGGTGTCGCTGATGCAACTCGCGCGTTCGTACACAATGTTCGCCTCCGACGGCGTGCTGCATCCGGTGACCTTGCTGAAGCGCGACAGTCCCGTGCAGGGCACGCGCGTGGTATCCGCGCAGACTGCGCTGGCGGTGCGCAAAATGCTGGAAATGGCAGCCCAGCCCGGTGGCACGGCGCCCGGCGCCCAGGTGTCGGGTTATACGGTGGCCGGCAAGACCGGCACCGCGCACAAGCTCGAAGGCAAGGGTTATGCGGCCAACCGCTATGTCGCATCGTTTGTTGGCATGGCGCCGGCGTCACGGCCGCGCGTGATCGTGGCCGTGATGATCGACGAACCTTCAGCGGGGCAGTATTACGGTGGCGCGGTGGCCGCGCCGGTATTCAGCCAGGTTATGGCGGGAACACTGCGTTTGCTGGCGGTGCCACCTGACGCGCCGGCCAAAACCACGGTGCTCAAGCCGGAAGATGTGCCGCTGGTGCGGGAGGAAGTGTGATGCCCGCTGCATTGAACGACATGCAGACGGCGGTGCGCAGGCTGGGCGTGCGCCGACTGACGGTGGATAGTCGTGCGGTCAAGGCTGGCGATACTTTCGTCGCTTATCCCGGCGAATCCCGTGACGGCCGCGATTACATTGCGCAGGCGATTGCCAACGGCGCAGCCTCGGTGCTGTGGGATAACGGCGCTTATGCCTGGAATCCGCGCTGGCGGGTGCCGAATCTCGGTGTTGCGCATCTGCGCCGCCAGGCCGGTGTTATCGCCAGCGAGGTTTACGGTAAACCCAGTGCGAAATTGTGGGCCATCGGGGTCACCGGCACCAACGGCAAAACTTCATGCAGCCAGTGGATCGCGCAGTCACTGACCCGCACAAAACGCAAATGCGCGGTGATCGGCACGCTGGGCAGCGGTTTTCCCGAGCAACTGGATGCGCAGGTGAATACCACGCCGGATGCGGTGACGCTGCATGCACGCATGCGCGCGATGGCGCGTGCCGGCGCGCGTGCCGTGTGTATGGAAGCGTCTTCCCACGGTCTTGATCAGGACCGCTTGTCCGGCGTCGAATTCGATGTCGCGTTGCTGACCAACCTGACGCGCGACCACCTTGATTATCACGGCACGATGCGGCGTTACCAGGCAGCGAAGGCGCGGCTGTTCCGCTGGCCCACCCTTGGGCACGCCGTGCTGAATCTCGATGACGCGTTCGGGCGCGAACTCGCGCAATGCTGGAAACACAAACGCGCGAAAGCGCTGGGCTACGGATTTCAGGCGCGAACGGCGCGCGCCTCTCTGCCCTGTGTTCAAGGCCGCAATCTGCGCCTTGGCCTCGACGGGGTTTCTTTCGACATTGCTTCACCGTGGGGGCGGGCAACGCTGCACAGTCCGTTGATCGGCGGTTTTAATGCGGTGAATCTGCTCGGTTCGCTGGCGACGCTGCTGGTCAGCGATGTCGGCCTCGACCAGTCGGTGGCGGCACTGGAAAAAGTGTTGCCGGTGCCCGGGCGTACCGAGCGTTATGGCGGCGGCCGCGCGCCGCTGGTGATCGTCGATTACGCGCACACCCCGGACGCGCTGGAAAAAGTGTTGCGCAGCCTGCGCACGGCTGCCGGCCAGCACGCCCGGCTGTTCTGCGTGTTCGGCTGCGGCGGCGAACGTGATCGCGGCAAACGCCCGCTGATGGGGGCAGTGGCTTCGCGCATTGCCGATGCGGTGATCATTACCAGCGACAACCCGCGCAGCGAGGATCCGCAAGCCATCATTGCCGAGATTGCCGAAGGCGTTTCCGGAAAACATGAACAGATAGCGGACCGGCGCCGGGCGATTGCCCATGCGCTGGCCGCGGCGCGGCGCGGCGACATCGTGCTGATCGCCGGCAAGGGCCACGAGCGATACCAGGAAATACAGGGCGTGAAGCGCCGTTACAGCGACGCGGCGGTGGTGCGCACGGTGCTGGCCGGGGGGGCGCGGTGATGACACTGGCCCAGACAGCGACGGTGCTCGGCGGCGAACTGCGTGGCACCGATGCACGGTTTGATGATGTGTGCACTGACAGCCGTACCCTGAAAAAGGGCGATCTGTTTATTGCGCTGCGTGGCGAAAAGTACGATGGACATGATTTTGTCGGCCAGGCCGCCGCCGCCGGCGCTGTGGCCGCATTGGTTGATCGCGAGTATGTGGACGCGGCGACGAACATGGCTACGGGTCTGCCGGTTGCCGCGGTCGCCGATACCACCGTTGCGCTGGGCGCGCTGGCCGCGCACTGGCGCCGGCAATTCCACATTCCGCTGGTCGCAGTCGTCGGTTCCAACGGCAAAACCACGGTTAAGGAAATGATCGCGGCCTGCCTGCGCGCGCATTTTGGCGATGCCGCCGTGCTGGCCACCCGCGGCAACCTCAACAACCATATCGGTTTGCCGCTGACGCTCCTCGCGCTGCGCGAGGAGCATCGCGTTGCGGTGGTCGAGGTCGGCATGAACCATCCCGGGGAAACCGCGCAACTGGCGGCCATCGCGGCGCCGACCATTGCGGTGATCAACAACGCGCAGCGCGAACACCAGGAATTCATGCGGTCGGTGGCCGATGTTGCGGTTGAGCACGCCAGCCTGATCAGCGCGCTGGCGGAGGACGGCGTGGCTGTGATCAATGCCGATGACGCCCATGCCGGTGTCTGGCGTACCGCTGCCGGCGCGCGTCGCCTGCGCGATTTCGGTTTGCGGGATTCTGCTGCGGTACATGCGCAATGCCGGATGCAGGCGTCATCGGCGCACCTTGAAGTCACCACACCCGAAGAACAGACCGCATTTGATCTGCCGCTGGCCGGGGAGCACAACGTGCGCAACGCGCTGGCGGCGATCGCCGCGGCCACGGCGGCCGGCGCGTCGCTGGCGGCCTGCGCGCGGGCGCTGGCCCGGTTTGTCGCGGTCAAAGGCCGCTTGCAGATCAAGACCGGACCCCGCGGTGCAATGCTGATCGACGATACCTATAACGCCAACCCGGATTCGGTGCGCGCGGCGATCGACGTGCTGGCGCGGGCTCCTGGACGCAAGCTGCTGGTGCTGGGCGACATGGGTGAAGTCGGCACACAGGGAGCGGCATTCCATGAAGAGGTGGGGCATTACGCGCGCGATGCCGGCATCGACGGGCTGTACGCCCTGGGCGAACTCGCGGCAGTGACGGCGCGTGCTTTTGGCGCCGGTGCCCGGCATTACCCGCGCATCGAAGAACTGCTGGTCGATGTCGATGGCGCGCTCGGTCCGCAGACGGCGCTGCTGGTCAAGGGTTCGCGCTTCATGCAGATGGAGCGTGTCGTGCGTGGCATAGAGGCTGTGGCAGGAAACACAACCGGAGGCACGGGCAATGCTGCTTGAACTGGCGCAATGGCTGGAACAACATGTCCGCGCCTTCAACGTCTTCAATTATCTGACGCTGCGCGCAGTGCTGGCCTGCCTGACGTCGCTGATGATTTCCTTCATCGTCGGTCCTGCGCTGATCCGCAAGCTGACGACGTTGAAGATCGGCCAGGCGGTGCGCGACGACGGCCCGCAGACCCACCTGGTGAAAGCCGGCACGCCGACCATGGGCGGCGCGCTGATCCTGGTGTCGATCATCATCACCACGTTGCTGTGGGCGGATCTGCAGAACCGTTTTGTCTGGGTGGTGCTGGTTGTTACCGTCGGGTTTGGCGCCATCGGCTGGGTCGACGACTACCGCAAGGTGGTGCACCGCAATCCGAAAGGACTGTCAGCGCGGGTGAAATTTTTCTGGCAATCGGTGATCGGCCTCGGAGCGGCGGTATTCATCGCCTATTCGACCAATCTGCCGGCGCAGACCGAATTCATCGTGCCGTTTTTCAAGCAGGTGACCTACCCGCTGGGCGCTATCGGTTTCATCACCATGACCTACCTGGTGATTGTCGGCACCAGCAACGCGGTGAACCTGACCGACGGCCTGGACGGTCTCGCGATCATGCCCACGGTGATGGTCGGCAGCGCCCTCGGCATTTTTGCCTACGTGGCAGGCAATGCCGTGTTCGCCAAATACCTGGCCTTTCCCTATATCCCGGGCGCCGGCGAACTGACGGTGATCTGCGGCGCGATGGCCGGCGCCGGACTCGCTTTCCTGTGGTTCAACGCCTATCCCGCGGAAGTATTCATGGGGGACGTCGGTGCGCTGGCGCTGGGCGCCGCGCTGGGCACCATCGCGGTCATCGTGCGCCAGGAAATCGTGCTGTTCATCATGGGTGGCGTGTTCGTCGTCGAAACCCTGTCGGTGATGCTGCAGGTGGCGTCATTCAAGCTGACCGGCAAGCGGATATTCCGAATGGCGCCGCTGCACCACCACTATGAATTGAAGGGCTGGAAAGAAAACCAGGTCGTCGTTCGCTTCTGGATCATCACGATGATGCTGGTGCTGATCGGCTTGTCGACGCTGAAGCTGCGGTGAGATGGGACGAGAAGCTGGACAAGAAGCAGGACGCAAAACGGGATGCGAATCCGGAATTGATGTTTGACCTCAAGGGTGCACGCGTAATGGTCGTTGGTCTCGGTGATACCGGGTTGTCGAGGGTGCGCTGGCTGCAGCGCCACGGCGCCGACGTGCGCGCGACGGACAGTCGCGCAGCTCCCCCCCATGCGGCCATGCTGCGCCGCGAACTGCCGCAGGTGCCGATTGCGCTCGGGGTCGCGCCGGACGTTGCAGGCATCGACATGATCGCAGTCAGTCCTGGCGTGGATCGCCGCACGGGC
>CAMBCD010000151.1 GCA_945863085.1 Bordetella parapertussis | reverse complement strand
GAGCGCGACCGCTGGCTAAACCGAGAGGACGCCAACCGGTTGATTGCAGTCTGCCCCACTCACCTTGCCGCTATCGTGCGTTTTGCGCTGGCGACTGGGTGCCGTGCGCGTGAGATTACCGGCTTGGAATGGAACCGCGTCGATCTGGAACGTCAGACGGCTTGGTTAGACCAGACCAAGAACGGAACGCCGCGAGGTGTCCCGCTTAACAGCGATGCAGTCGCCGTACTGGAAGGCCAAGCTGGACAGCATCCCCGCTATTGCTTCACTTACCGGGGGAAGCCCATCCGGTGGGAACTGACCAATACGGCATGGCATACGGTGTTAAGGAAAGCAGGAATCGAAGATTTCCGGTTCCATGACCTCCGGCATACATGGGCGTCATGGCATCGTCAGGCGGGGACGTCTTGCGATGAACTGAAGGACCTGGGGGGCTGGAAGTCCCGCGTAATGGTGGATCGTTACGCGAAGTATGCAACCGAGCATCTGACGGTCGCAGCAGCGAGGATTGAAAACGGTCGGGGCGGTAATGTTATCCACCTCCCCACGTTTTCCACACGCCGGAAAGAACAAAGGGCTAGCTGATTTAGCTAACCCCTTGATCTCGAATGGTAGGAGGTGCGAGATTCGAACTCGCGACCAACGGATTAAAAGTCCGCTGCTCTACCGGCTGAGCTAACCTCCCAAAAAGGGGCGAATTTTAACCGTGACGGGCATGGGGGTCAACCAAGTTCACTGCCGGAAAGCAGCGGAAATCGTTCAAACCTCCTGCATCATGCGCCAGTACTGGTATTTCATGGTACCGGCAGCGCCGATGACGATGGCAATAAAGGTCAGCAATGAACCAAGCGCCAGTGTTGACATCCCGGTAATCGCCTGGCCCACCGTGCAACCCATCGCCAGTACGCCGCCGACGCCCATCAGTACGCCGCCGACCGCATGATTGGCAAAATCCTTGAACGAAACAAACCATTCGATGCGAAAGCTCTTTGTAATCAACGCATAAATGAACGAGCCTGCGATGACGCCGGCAAGCGCCACCACGCCAAAGTTGATCAAAGTGCTGTTATCCGGGCTCAGCAGATAACGCACGCTGTCGCCCATCGGGCTGATGAAAGTGTAGGACTGCACCTGGACCCGGCTCGGCACTGCGGTCGCGAATTCGGCGTATTCCTTCCACGCCTGTCCCAGCGGCCCGCCGGTCAGGTACCAGCCGGCCAGCACGGCAAGTCCGACCGCCGCACCGCCAAGTACATTGTCGACACTGCCGCGAAAATCCGCCGAGCGGAATACATATATGAACAGGCCCAGCGCCAGTACGCCACCAACCGCCGCATTCAGCGTGGGCGAAGACTGCAAACCGGACAGGCCGGCGATCACCGCGCCGAGTTCCTGGGTGTTCACGCCGTGTTGCGCAAGATCGATGGCTGTTGCCGACACCCATGGATGGAAGCCTTTTTCGTAAAACGGCGTCCACATCATCAGGTACGCCATCACCGATGCAATCACCAGCACCATCAGCGATTTCAGGTTGCCGGCGCCGACACGCACCAGCGTCTTGTTGCCGCAGCCGCTGGCGAGCGTCATGCCGATGCCGAACAAGGCGCCGCCGGCGAGGTAGCGCAACCAGCTGAAATTCGCTGTTCGATACGGCGGAAAAGTTTCGCCGGACAGCCTGATCAGGCCAGCGGCTTCCATCGCAACCACCCCGCTGATGGCAATCGCCATCGCGAACAGCCAGGCACGCATGCGCCCGCTGTCGCCCATGTTGACCCAGTCGGACACCGCACCCATGGTGCAGAAATTGGTCTTGTTGACAATCGCGCCAAGCGCGACAGCAATGACAAATACCGCGGTCAGTACCTGGTGATGTACATTGAACTCCATAAAGTTCCTCCGGCGCGTTACTGAGCCCGCCTGCGGCGAGTCTACTGCAAGCCCGCAGACGCTCTTTAAGTAATTGTTTTTATTATATTATTTATACGGCGTCGGGTCGGGCACCGCGGCCTGCTCAAAACCCGCACGACGCAAGCGGCAGGAATCGCAGACGCCGCAGGCGCGCCCCGCTTCGTCCGCCTGGTAACAGGACACCGTCAGTGCGTAATCCACGCCCAGAGCAACACCACGGCGGATGATGTCGGCCTTGCTGTGTGTGATGATCGGCGTGTGTATTTTGAGCAGCCGGCCTTCGACGGCGGCCTTGGTGGCTAGATTCGCCAGTGCTTCGAACGATCGCATGTACTCCGGACGGCAATCGGGATATCCCGAATAATCCACGGCATTGGCGCCGAAATAAATGTGGCCGGCACCGCAGACTTCTGCATGGGCCAGCGCCAGCGCCAGCATGATGGTATTGCGAGCAGGCACATAGGTCACCGGTATGCCCGCCTGCACGCCGTCCACCGGCACCGCAATGGCCGGGTCGGTCAGCGCCGAGCCGCCGACGGTGCCAAGATCAATGCGCACCACCTTGTGCGCAGCGGCGCCCAGTGCCCGCGCCACCTGCGCAGCGGCAACCAGTTCGGAACGGTGGCGCTGGCCATAATCGATCGACAGGCAATAGCAGTCATGCCCCGCCTCGCGCGCAATGGCCAGCGTGGTCGCGGAATCGAGTCCGCCGGACAACAACACGACTGCCTTGGATTTCATTCGATTTCTTAGTGTCCCGGGGTTTCGCCCCACAGCTGCTTGTGCAACTGCAACTGGAAACGCACCGGCAAGCGGTCGCGCAGTATCCATTCCGCGAGCCGGCGCGGTTCGAGCCGGCCGTGCACCGGCGAAAACAGCACCGGGCACAAGGCGTCGAGCCGCCTCTGCTGCAGCTGTTCCAGAGCCCAGGCATAGTCCTTCTCGTCGCACAGCACGAACTTGATTTCGTCATGCGGCGTCAGATGATCCAGATTGGACCACAGGTTGCGTGCGGACTCGCCGGAGCCGGGTGTTTTCAGGTCGAGGATTTTTGAAACACGCACATCAACCCCGGACACGTCGAGCGCCCCGCTGGTTTCCAGCGATACCGAATAACCGGCATCGGCCAGTTGCCGCAGCAGCAGCACTGCATGTTTTTGCGCCAGCGGCTCGCCGCCGGTCAGCGTGACATGGTGCGCTCCGTACGCCGCAACACGTTCAAGGATGGTGCCCAGCGTCAGCGATTCGCCGCCGTGGAAGGCATAGGCGGTATCGCAATAACCGCAACGCAACGGGCAGCCGGTCAGGCGAACGAACACCGTTGGCAGGCCGACACGGCTGGTTTCGCCCTGCAGCGAGAAAAAAATCTCGGTGACGCGGAGCGTCGCTGCAACGGCAGAAGTTGCATCCGTCAGAGCAGACGGGGATTGTTCGGTGAGGGTCTGATTCACTGCCCGATTGTGCCGGAAAAACCGGCGCTGCGGCGCCGGGCAACGCTCAGCGCAGGTTGGCTACGCGCCGGCGCGCCTTTTCAGCGGCATCGGAGGCGGGATAACGCGCGATCAGGCCGTCCATGGTCTTGCGCGCCGCGGCGGTGTCACCTGCCTCCAGCTGCGAACTGGCCATGTTGAGCAGCGCATCCGGCACCGAGGAACTGTCGGGGTATGAGGCCAAAAGCTTTTGCTGGCTGGCGATCGCATTCTTGAAATCACGCAGGTTGAAATACGAATCGCCGATCCAGTACTGGGCGCGCGGTGCCAGGGTGCTTTTCGGATATTTGGCGACAAAACCCTGGAATGCGGTGATGGCGCCCTGATAATTGCCGATGCGGCGCTGGCCCTGGGCGCGTTCATAGGTTTCGTTTTCATCGACACTGACCGTCGATGCCGTTGCTGTTTTGGCGGTTTCCGCTGCAGCCGCCGCGCCGGCAGCAGGCGCAATGGCTGCACCGGGCTGTTCGAAACGGCGCAGACGCTGGTCCAGATCGACATACATGTCGCGCTGGCGCTTGGTCACCCCTTCGATATTGTTGCCGAGCACTTCGATCTGGCCGCGCAGGCTGCGCATTTCCTCGCGCATTTTTTCGATTTCAGCCGCCAGCGCCAGCACCGGCTGCGCTTTGGCGGCATCCTCGATTTTGCCCAGCCGCCCGGACAGGCTGTCGGCCTGCTGGCGCAGTTCATCGACCCGTTTCTGCTGCTCGGCGATCTGTTTGCGCGCAATCTCGTCGTCAAACAGCCCCGCTGCCGCGGGCCCGGCCGCCAGCGCGCCGCAACACAGGACCAGCGCGCACAGTGGCGCGAGGGACGCGCGCAGTTTACGGAACCCCATGCGCCGGATCAGTCGTTGGGATAGGCAAGGTCGGCGCGGCGGTTCTCGGACCAGCTCGCCTCATCGTGCCCCGTCGCCTTGGGTTTTTCCTCGCCGAAGCTGACCGTCTCGATCTGGTCGCTTTTCGCGCCAAGCAGCTGCATCATCTGCTTGACGGCGTCGGCGCGGCGCTGGCCCAGCGCGATGTTGTATTCACGGCTGCCGCGTTCGTCGGCATTGCCCTGCACGGTCATTTTCTGGGCGGGGTTCTGCTGCAGGTAACGTGCATGGGCGGCGACCAGCGGTTTGAACTCTTCCTTGACGACGTTGCTGTCGAGTTCGAAATAGACGCTGCGCTTGGACAGGATATTGGAGGGGTCCTTCAGCGGGTTGCCCGAGACGCCCTTGGGATCCAGCGGCGTGGTGGTCGGCCCGCCGCTGGTCACCGGCGGTTTGGTGCCCGGCTGCGAGCCGGCTGCGCCACGGTCTTCGACCGAAGCCGGATCCTGTTCCTTGGTGGGGGTGCTGCTGCAGGCGGCGAGTATCGCTGTTGCCAGTATTGCCGTAAGTATGCGTTTCATGATTCAGCTCCTTGTCGAATGGGTGGTTTTGCTGAGGATTTAATTATTTATTGACCACGGGACTCCACGCAGGTTCACGCGCATCCCCGACATCAGCGGTGAAACGTTGCTTGATGCGACCGTCGCTGGAAACGGCGGCCAATATACCACGGCCTCCCACCTCGGTCGCATAGAGGATGATCTTGTTGTTCGGCGCAAAACTCGGCGATTCATCGACGCCGCCTTCAGTCAGCACCTGCACCTGGCGCGTCGCGAAATCCTGCACCGCGACATTGAAGCGGCCGCCGTTGCGCTGGATGAACGTGAAACTCCTGCCGTCGGGACTGTGTCGCGCCGATACGTTGTAAGTGCCTTCAAAAGTCACGCGCTGTGGCGCGCCGCCGCCGACCGGGATGCGGTAAATCTGCGGGCCGCCGCCGCGATCCGAAGTAAACAATATCGATTTGCCGTCGGGCGAAAAATTGGCCTCGGTGTCGATTGCCGCGCTTTGTGTCAGCCGCCGAGGCGCACCCGAACCATCGGAATTGATCAGGAACAGCTGCGAACCGCCATCGCGGGTCAGTGTAACGGCCAGTTGTTTGCCGTCCGGTGACCAGGCCGGGGCGCTGTTGCTGCCGCGGAAGGCCGCCACGGCCTGGCGGCTGCCGGTGGTCAGCGATTGCACATAGACCACCGGTTTTTTCTGCTCGAAGGACACGTAGGCCAGCCGCGTACCATCAGCCGACCACGCCGGCGAAATGATCGGTTCGTTCGAGGCCAGTACACTTTGCGCGCCGAAGCCGTCGGCATCCGCGACATGCAGCTCGTAACGCGGGCCGCGTTTGACGACGTAGGTGATGCGGGTTGCAAACACGCCGGTGTCGCCGGTCAATTTTTCGTAAATGACATCGGCAATCTTGTGCGCGGTCAGCCGCAGCTGGTTTTCGGTGGCGAAATAGACAAAGCCGGCGATTTGCGTCTGCTTGACTGCATCCATGACACGGAAACGGATGTCATAACGGCCGTCCGCCGCCTTGGATACAGAACCGATGACCACGGCGTCAGCGCCGCGGGCACGCCATTGCGCGTAATTCACCTGCTCGGGCTCGTGGGGCACCGGGTTCATGCCGCCGGCATCGACGATTTTGAACAGCCCGCTGCGAGCAAGGTCGGCCGCCACCACCGGCGTAAGGCGCTGGGCCAGCCCCTCTTCGGCACGGAAGGGCACGATGGCCACCGGGATCTGTGTCGCGCCGCCACCGACCACCTCGATGCGGAGCTGGGCCGACGCGGCCTGGGCCAGCAGGAACAGCCCGAGGGATAACAAGAAAGATAACAATAATGTTTTAAGATTTTTCATCTTTTTCTGACTGGATACCGGCAACTTGATACGGATGTCTGATCTGTGTGACCACCAGTTTGCGCCCGGGTTCATTGTCATTGTCATGCGGAAATATTACTGAACCGGCCTGAAGACCATGGTGAAACGGCGAAAATACTGCTGAAACTGGTCTCCTGCCGGCACGCTGAAGGGCTGCGCCTTGCGGATCGCGCTTTCGATGGCTGCGTCATACGCCGCGTTGCCGCTGGTCTTGCCGAGACGGACGTCCAGCACCTCGCCGCCGGGCAGCAGGGTCACCACAAATTCAGCCTCGGGGTTGCCCTGCAGGCTGGGCGGCACCAGCACGAAGCGTTTGACCCTGGTGCGGATGCCGTCCATGTATTTGTCGATTTCCCGCTTCGATGCCGCGGCTTGTTGCGCAGCCAGCGCATCGCGCGCTTTTTGCTCCTCGTTGGCAGCACTTTTGGCTGCGGCGTCCGCAGCCTGTTTCTTTTTCAGCGCTTCGGCTTCGGCGCGTTTTTTCTTCTCAAGCTCAGCTTCACGCGTTTTTTCTGCTGCAAGTTTTTTTGCCTCAGCCGCCTGCTGCTCCTTGAGCTTGCGTTCCTTTTCCAGTTTTTCCTTCAGCGCAATGTCGGGTTTGGCCACCGGCG
>CAMBCD010000150.1 GCA_945863085.1 Bordetella parapertussis | reverse complement strand
CCGGTGTCGCAGGTCACCGCGCAGGGTTACGTGCTGGTGGTCCATCCCTCGCTGCCGGCAAAATCGGCGATCGAGTTCGTCAAACACGCCAAGGCGAATCCGGACAAGCTGACCTATGCCTCATCCGGCATCGGCAGCCCGATCCACATGACCACCGAACTGCTGGGCATCGCCACCGGCACAAAACTGGTCCATGTGCCGTACAAGGGCATGGGCGCGGCCTACGCCGACCTGGTCGGCGGGCGCATCAGTTTTTCGTTCGCGACCATCATCTCGGCCCAGGGCCACATCAAGAACAATCGCCTCCGCGCGCTGGCGGTATCGACGGGCAAACGTGCACCGGCGATGCCCGACACGCCGACCATGGCCGAAGCCGGTGTGCCCGGTGTCGTCGTCGTCAACTGGTACGGCCTGATCGCACCCAAGGCCACGCCGAAAGCCGTGATCGACAGGGTCGCTGCCGAAACCGCCAGGGCCGTGCGGGCGCCGGTCATGATGAAACACCTCGTTGCCGATGGTTCCGAGGGCGTGGGCTCCACGCCGGCGGAGTTCGGCAAACACATCCGCGCCGAAAGCGAGCAATGGCGCCGCGTGATCAAGCAGGGCGGGATCAAGCCGCAGTAAAAAACAAGCCTTGATTTTTCCAAAAACATGACAGCCTCGCCAGAGGCATGTTTTTGTCATTATTCATGCAATTTTCAATAATGCGTCAGCGCCGCGCCGAACCGGGACTGTCGACGAAAAAAAACTCGCGCATCATGAATTCTTCGAGTCCGGCGTTATCCCGGGCGCGGGCCGACAGCGTCACGCTGTAGCCCAGCCGCCGCGACACCCAGAGAAAATCTTCCCGCTCGTAGTCGCGGATGATGGAAATCATCCTGCGCACCACGGCCACGCGGATGTCGCTGTTGTTGCCGCGGCGCACTTCAATCAGTTGCTTGGTATTGCGGCCCACGTCCTTGTTCCAGCCGTGGAACAGGAATTCCGCATATTCGAGGCTCATGCTCTGGATCTGAAACACGCCGCCGCCCCGCGACGGATCGTAGCCGAAGGCCTGTTCGCGCGATGAACCGAGATTGCCGGCGATGATGCGCTGGCGGCGGGCTTCTTCACTTTCGGAGGCAGAGGGCGCGGCTGGCGCGGGGATATCCCGGGCGCGGCGCTGTGCTTCGATGTATGAGGCCATGTCGCCCGCCATCGAGGGGACGGGCTTCGGCACAGGAACCGACGGCGCAGCCGGCGCCGGTTTTTCACGTGTGATGACCGGGGCCTGCGGGCGGGGCGCCGCCCTTGGTGGCGCCACCTTCGGACGCGTCGCCTGTGGCGCCGGTTCGGGCGCCGGCTGCAACAGTGCCGAGGGCGGCCCCGGCGGGATCAGCCGGATCGACAGCGGGGGCTTTTTATCAGGCTCTTCGCCGAGCCCCGGCAGCCGGACCGAGATCGGGGGCAGTTCCCACAATGCCGCGACGTGCATCAGCATCGACAGCGCGACGGCCACCCAGATTCTGGGTACCGTCACACCATCGTGCCTGCTGCGGAATAAGTCGATACGTTCGTTCATCAATCCGTCGTTACAATGCTGCGGTCCGGGTTTCCGGAGAATTGGACAATAAGGTGGGCTGATAATCTCACAGCCCACCGGAAATATTGTTCCATTCCCCTGAATCCCATTGAATCGCAGATTTTTACTGCAACGCGGAGACTCACCCTTGAAAACCATAGACATTCACGCCCACATCGTCCCGGATTCCATGTGGCGCGCCATCGAAGAGAAAAAAGACTGGCACGGTTTCAGGCACGAGCCGGGGGAGGGTTTCGGCACCATGGTCGCCTGCGGCCAGCGCACCGAATTCTCCTCGGCCAAGCTGCGCTACAGCATCGAAGACCGCATCAAGGACATGGACGCGCAGAAGGTCGATGTGCAGGTGCTCTCCATCCACACGCCCTTCGTCGGTTATCACCTCGAGCCGGCGCAGGGCCTGGCACTGGCGCGCGACTTCAACGACGAACTCGGTGCGAAAGTGCGCCAGGGCAAGGGGCGCCTCGCCGGGTTTGCCACGCTGCCGGTGCAGGACGTCGGGCTGGCGATTGCCGAACTCGAACGCGCCGTCACCCAGCTCGGCCTCAAGGGCGCCTCGCTTGACACCAGCGTCAACGGCGATCAATGGGACGATCCTAAATTCCTGCCGTTTTTCAAGGCCGCCGAACAACTGGGCGCGGTGCTGTTCTACCATCCGCAACCGCGCAACAACTTCCTCACGCAGCGCATCAAGCGCCACGGCCTCAACAACAGCCTCGGCGTGATCCTCGACGATGCGATCGTGACCGCGGTGCTGCTCTGCGGCGGCGTGCTGGAAAAATGTCCGGACATCAAAATCTGCATTGCCCACGGCGGCGGGCCGGCCTGCTACGCGATGGGGCGCCTCGACCGCAATTGGCACGACCGTCCGGCGACACGCAGCACGTCGAAACCGCCGAGCGCTTATCAGAAGCAGCTCTACTACGACAGCGTCACCGGTGACGAGGCCGCGCTGCGTTTCCTGATCGACCGCGTCGGCGCCGATCGCGTGGTGATGGGCAGCGACTGGCCCTTCGTGCCCTGGCATCCCTCACCGGTGGCCTGGCTGCAGGGCCATGAATCGGTGACCCAGGAGGAAAAGGAAAAAATCCTCTGGAAAAATCTTTCGGAGCTGCTCGATATCCGCTGAGCGCTTGCCATGAGCGGATTGAAAAAATCGTGTGTATGATGAAGCCAGGTCATTCACACGAGGTGTACTGATCATGACAAAGCCCAAACGTTCGACCAAGGCGCCCGCCAAAAGCACGGTGACAGCCAGTCGCCAGGAAGTCCGGCAGGAAGTTCATCGCACGAATGTGCCGCGCCAGTCGCAGCGCCCGGTCGAACGCAGCAACCAGACGCGGAACAAGAAAACCTGAGCGGAGGCTCCGGCCATCGCCGCTCGCCCGCTGAAAGCAGGCGCTGCTAACGCTCCGGCCCCTGGGCGCGCAGGTCGCGCACTTGTGCTTCGAGGTCCTGCACCCGCTCCAGCAGCGTAACCATCAGGGCCACGCCGTGGGGTTCAAGGTCAAAGCTGATGCGGAGCCGGCAGGCGGTGCGCACCGCCAGCAGGCACTTGCCGCTGAACGCCCACGGTGAAGATTCCGGATCAATGGGCGTGATGGCGCCGTAATCCACAAGTTCGTGCAGTTCGGATTCCGGGAGACCGGAGATCTCCGCCAGTTCCGCCAATGAGAACGCATGGTCCTCGGTCAGCCATACTGCGTCATCATGTTCAGGTGACATTGTTCATCTCCTGTTCCAGGCGAGTGCGCGGATTGAAGCTCGAGCCATTCGCGAGCTGTTCATACAGTCCGCGTTCGGCATCGGTGACGGTCGCGGGCACCACAATCTGCGTGATTGCGAAAAGATCGCCTTCTTTGCCATGGGGCCTGGGCAGACCGCGCCCCGACAGCCGCAACTTCTGGCCTGCGGGCGTATTCGGCGGGACCTTCAGGCGCACCGGTCCGGCCAGGGTGGGGACGTCGATGCTTGCCCCCAACACCGCTTCCCACGGCGCCAGCGGCAAATCGAGATAGAGATCATGCCCGGCCACCCTGAACAGCGGATGCGGGTGCAGGGCAATGGTGAGGTAGAGGTCGCCGTCGCGTCCGCCGTTTAACCCCTTGCCGCCGCGGCCGGCCAGGCGCAGGCGCTGTCCATCGGTAGCGCCCTTGGGAATACGCACCTTGAGTTTGCGGGGTACTCGATGCAGGCGTCCCTGCGCGTCGGGCTCGGGCATGTTCAGGTTTAATTCAACTTCGGTACCTCGAAAAGCGTCCATCAGCGAGATCGGTGCCACGACATCGTAATCCTGGCCGGGCATGCGGAGATGACCGCCGCCGGAATGCCGGTCCCCGGCGAGGCCGGCGAAAATATCCGCCAGGTCGGCATCGTCAAATGAAAACTGTGCATCGCCATGCTGCGCGCCCCAGCCGGGCGGCGGCTGGAAATCCTGCCCCGGCTGGTGACGGCCAAGCTGGTCATAAGCCGCACGTTTTTCCGGATCCTTCAGCGTCTCGTAGGCTTCCGCGACTTCCTTGAATTTTTCTTCGCCCTGCGGATCCTTGGAGACATCCGGATGGTACTTGTGGGCGAGCTTGCGATAGGCTGTCTTGATTGCATCAGTGGCGGCGCTGCGGTCAACGCCGAGGATGCTGTAGTAGTCCTTGTATTTCATGGCCGTTTCCGGAGCGATGGTGGATTACCGCACGACCGGGCGGATCAGGCGCCGAAGGTGTAGCGGCTGCCGACGTTCGAATACACCACCTTGTCCGGCATCTTCTGGCGCAGCAGGTCGATGAAGCGTTCGCCGGTGCAGTGCATCGGCACGATCACGTCGGGATTGAGTGCTTCGAGTTCGCGCAGGCTGTGCTGCAGGTAATCCGCGTGTGCGGGCCCGAGGTGGAAACCGCCCATCACCGCGTGCACGCGGTCCACGTTGGCGGCTTTCATCGCGCTCCTCACCGTGTTGATGATGCCGGTGTGGCCGCAGGAAGAGATCACCACCAGGCCCTTGCCCTTGACGATATAGCAGGTGGCATGTTCGTCGGGGTGGGTGTCCTTGACCAGCTTGCCCGCGCGTTCGGCCTCGGTGAAATGGTCGTCCACCACCAGCGATCCGCCGGTGACTTCCTCGAAGGAATCACGCTCGATGTAACCCGAGGTGAAGGGGCCTTCCAGCGCCTGCGGTTTGGGGCAGCACATCGGCATCACCTTCTGCGCTTCCAGTGCCGCGCGGTCCAGCGTGCACCAGGGCAGGGTTTCGCCACCCTCCTTGACCCACTTGGTGCGGAACACGGTTTCGCCGCCGACATACAGCGCGATGTCGTCGCGCATCTGCGCGCGGTGCTGTTTGACGAATCCCTGCAGCCCGCCGAAATGGTCGAGGTGGCCGTGGCTCAGGATCAGGCCGTTGATCTTGCCCGGTTCGATGCCGAGCAGTTCGAAATTGCGGTTGATGATTTCCGGCGTGTAACCGAAGTCGAGCACGTACTGCGCCTTGGCGCCGTCCTTCTCCGACATGAGGTGCAATGACAGCCCCCATTCGCAGGCAAAGGTGCTCTCGGGCCGGCCCACGATGCGCCCGACATGCTCAATCTTCACATGCGGATGCGCCATGCGCGGCAGGAAACGTTCATAGCGGGAATCGACGAGGACGCGCACGGTGAGGGCGTCGACGACGGGGGCTTTGAAGGGGCTGGTGGAAGACATGGCGATTTTTCCTCCCGGGATGTCGGCAAATTTGTTGTTTGTGACAAATAACAAAATAACACTTGTTGCGCCGGCAAAAATTGATAACGCCAAAACAAGGGCTTAGCGGCCTGCCTGGTGACAGGGGCGGGGATACAGGCAGGGATACAGGCAGGGATAGAGGCAGGGATGGATACAGGGACGGAGACAGGGATAGATACAGGGGCAGGGACGGGGACAGGCCGCATTTTCCGGATCCGGGGCCTTCGCGGAGGATCACGGCCTGCCCCCGGTAAATTGCGGTCCGTGGGTCACGGGCCGCCGCATCTCGGTTATGATTTCCCCGCAGTCCCAAAAAAAACGTCCACCGGAGGAGAAGCTCATGTTGAAAACCACCTTGCGCGCTGCGCTCGTTTGCGCCGCAGCCGTATCCGCACTTGCCGCAGGCCAGGTCGCGGCGCAGCAGTTTCCCAGCAAGATACTGCGCGTCATCAATCCCAATGCGCCCGGCGGCAACAGCGACGTGCTGTTCCGCCTGCTCGCCCCGAAAATGGGCGAGGTTCTTGGCCAGCAGCTCGTCATCGACTACCGGCCCGGCGCCGGTGGCAACATCGGCGCGGAAATGGTGTCGCGCGCCGCGCCCGATGGTTACACCACGCTGATCGCGGCGGCGAGTTTCCTGATCAACCCGTCGATGCTGAAGACCCTGCCCTTCGACGCGGAGAAGGACTTTACGCCGCTCGGCGTCATCGTCGACATCCCGGCCGGGATGGTCGTACACCCATCGCTGCCGGTGAAGAGCGTCAATGACCTCGTCGCGCTCGCCAAAAAGCGCCCGGGTGAAATAAATTTCTCGAGTTCCGGTCGCGGCGCGCTCGGCCATCTCGCGGGCGCGCTGCTGAACGCTTCGACCGGCATCAACACCGTGCACATCCCCTACAAGGGCGCCGGCCCGTCGATCGTCGATCTCGTCGCCGGCCAGGTCGAGTTTTCCTTCATCAGCATTCCGGCGATCTCCGGGCAACTGCAGGGCGGGCGGCTACGCATGATCGCGCAGTGCGGCGAAAAACGTTTCGTCTCCTTCCCCGACATCCCCACCATGGTCGAATCGGGCGTGAAGGACTTCGTCATCACCAGCCCCTTCAGCTACCTCGGCCCCGCGGGCATCCCGCAGCCGATAGCGGCGAAACTGAACGAAGCGCTGCGCGCATCATTGAACGATCCGAAGAACAACAAGATCCTCATCGACCGCGGCGCGCTGCCTGTCGGCAACACGCCGGCGGAACACACGGCGCTGATCAGGTCCGAGATCGCCAAGTGGAAGAAGGTGGCGGCGGCGGCGGGGCTCAAACCCCAGTAACCGGTGAACGGTCACCCGCCGCTCGTGGGGCGGGTATCGTTAAAGCGTGAGCGGTCAGGCAGGAGCACGCCTGCCCTCACGCTTTTTATTTCCGATCCGCAGGCCTTTACTGCCTGACGATCACATACCTCCGGTATGTGCCGGCAATCACCGGCCTTGGGGCGCCACCGCTGGCGCCGC
>CAMBCD010000149.1 GCA_945863085.1 Bordetella parapertussis | reverse complement strand
TTTTCCGGCTTGAGTTCGATGCCGGAAGCCTTGGCTTGCAGCAGCAGCAGTTGCGAGAAGTCCTGATCATAACCGTTACCGATGAGGGTTTGCACCATGTCGCGCGTGACGCTGGTGGTGGGCATCGGCACCCCGTAGGTGCGGCCGGCCGCCAGTCCCAGGTCAATATCCTTGCGCAGCAGTTCCGGGGTAAACGTCACGTGGAAATCGAGGTTGGACAGCGCCGGCGTCTTGTAGGCGGTGAACATCGAGCCCATCACGCTTTTGTTGAGGAAATCGAGGAAAGCGTGGCGTTTCATGCCGGTTTTTTCGGCGAGCACGGTGATTTCGCACAGGTTCTGGATCACCACGCCGAGCATCACGTTGTGGCAGATCTTGGCGATGCGCGACAGTTCGCCGTCGCCGACATAGGACACGCCGCGGCCGATGGCCTCGAGGTACGGGCTGACGGCATCGAAGGCATCCTGGGGACCCGAAGCCACCACCGTCAGCTTGCCGGCCTTGATGACCTTGGCATTCCCGGACACCGGTGCAGCCAGCATCCTGATGCCCTTCTCGGCGAGCTTGGCGCGGATCTCGGCCGACTCCTCCAGCGAGATCGACGTGCTGTCGACGATGATTTTCGGTTTGCCGCCCTTCGACATCACGCCATTCTGTCCAAACAGCACTTCCTTGACGTCCTTGCCGGTGGACACCATGGTGAACACGATGTCGCAGCCTGCGAGGTCGGTCAGGCTGTCGGCGACCTTGGCGCCGGATTTGGCCAGCGGCTCGGCTTTCGACCGGGTGCGGTTCCACACCGTGATGTCGCAACCCGCTTTCGCCAGCCGCTCCGCCATTGCATAACCCATGCGGCCGATGCCGATCCAGCCGAGTTTGTGTTGTTTCATGTTTGCCATTTCTTTTTTTCCTTATGCTTTATCTGTAACCAGTCACCATTTACCAATCACCAATTACCGCTTTATGCCGACAGCGCCTGTTCCCAGTTGCGCGTCTCGATCACGTTTTTCACTTCCGCGAGGAACGCCGCCGAGTAGGAACCGTCCACCGCGCGGTGGTCAAAACTCTGTGCCAGTACGCCTACCGGCCGGATGGCGATGGAATCACCGTCCGCAGCCTCGATCACCACCGCTTTTTTGCGAATGCCGTCTGCGGACAGGATCGCCACCTGCGGCTGGTTGATGATGGGCGCGGTGATCACGGTGCCGAAAGCGCCGTTGTTGGTGATCGTGTATGTGCCCTCCGTCATCTCGTCGGGTCGGAGTTTTCCGCTGCGTGCGCGCTGCGCGAGGTCGTTGATCTCCTTCGCGATCTGCGGCAGCGATTTGGCCGGCACATCCTTCAACACCGGCACCAGCAGACCGTCAAAATTGAGATCGACCGCAATGCCGATGTTGATGCGCCGGTGAAGCTGCAGGCCGTCACCCTGCAGGCTGGCGTTGAGCTTGGGGAACTTGCCCAGCGCAATCGACACCGCACGCACAATGAACGGCAGGTAGGTCAGCGCAAAACCTTCGCGGCGTTTCCAGTCGGCGCCATGCAGCTTGCGCGCAGCCTCGATGCGGTGGAAATCCGCCTCGACCACCTGCAGCACATGCGGCGCGGTATGCCAGGACTTCGCGGTATTTTCGGCGACGCGTTTGCGCACGCTGTTGAAGGACACAGTCTGCCCCGCTGCCACCGGCGCAGGCGCTGGTGCGGCGGCGGGACGCGCACCGCAGCGGGCGATGAATTCGGTGACATCCTCGCGGGTAATGCGACCATCGCGGCCGGTGCCGGTGATATCGGAAGGATTCAGGCTGTGTTCCGCCACCAGTCGGCGCACCACCGGTGACAGGCGATCGGCCGCATTCACTTTCGGCACAGCCGCGGCACGTACCGCTACAGGTGCTGCCGCCGTAACCGGCGCAGCGCTTGCCGTTGCAGCTGTTGGCGCTGCCGGTTTCGCCGTGCCAGCTTCACGGATTACCGCCAGACGCGCACCGACCTTGGCAACAATGCCCTCGGCGACCACGATTTCGGCAATAACGCCCGCCACCGGCGACGGAATCTCCGTGCTGACCTTGTCGGTCTCCACATCGAACAGCGTTTCATCGGCCTTGATCGTATCGCCGACTTTTTTGTACCACTTGGTGACCGTACCCTCAGCAACAGTTTCGCCGAGCTGCGGCATGATGATGTCCATCTTTTACTCCTGAAAATCCTTATTTACCGCCAAGACGCAAAAACTTTTTACCGCCAAGACGCCAAGGCCGCCAAGAAAACCAATCAAAAGTTAAAAACAAAACAGGTTTTAGTTTTTGATCTTCTTGGCGTCTTGGCGGTTAACCGGTTTTAATCAATCTTTTCCGCAATTTCACGCACGATGCGCTCGACCGACGGAATGGTGTTGTCTTCCAGGCGGTAGGCGGACGGCAGCGGGATGTGCGGCGTGGTGATGCGGATGATCGGACCGTCGAGTTCCCAGAAACACTCGTCGGCGATGATCGAGGCGATTTCCGCACCCCAGCCGCAGAGCCGCGGGTTTTCCTCGATGGTCACCAGCCGTCCGGTCGCCGCAACTTCAGCGAGAATGGTCACGGTATCCAGCGGCACCAGTGAGCGGACATCCACCACCGTGCAGGAAATGCCATGTTCCTTTTCGAGGATTTCAGCGGCCGCCAGCGCGCGATGCACCATCAGGGCGAGTGCGACGATCGTGCAATCCTTGCCCCGGCGCAACACACGCGCCTTGCCCAGTTCATCGACATGTTCGCCGTCGGGCACTTCACCCTTCATCGGGTACAGCGACTTTTGTTCGAATACCAGCACCGGATCGTCGCTGCGCACTGCCGCGGCGATCAGACCCTTCACATCTGCAGGAAACGCCGGCGCCACGACCTTGATGCCCGGAATCATCATTGCCCAGTTCTCCACCGACTGCGAGTGCTGCGCACCGAAACGCGAGCCCGCGCCATTGGCGGTGCGGATCACCAGCGGCATCTGCACCTGACCGTTGGTCATGTAACGCGACTTGGCAATCTCGTTGGCGACAATGTCCCAGCACACCGCGAGAAAATCCGAAAACATGATCTCGGCAATCGGCCTGAGGCCCGTCATCGCCGCGCCCATCGCCGCACCGAGGATCGCCTGCTCCGAAATCGGGCAGTCGCGTACGCGCTTTTCGCCGAATTTGTCGAGCAGGCCGACCGTCGCCTTGAACACGCCGCCGGCATGCGCCACGTCTTCGCCGAGGAACACCACGCGTTCGTCGCGCTCCATTTCCTGCGCGATGCCCGCAGCCACCGCATCGCGGTAAGTCAGTTCCGCCATGCGGCACCCCCGTCAGCCCACACATGTTGATGAATGCCGTCCAGCGACGGCGGCGCCGAGGCCTTGGCGGCTTCGGTCGCCTCATTCACCTGCTGCATCACTTCACCCTCGATATCGGTCAGCGTGGCCTCGACAATTCCGAGGTCCAGCAGACGTTCGCGGTAAATCTTGATCGGATCGCGTTCCAGCCATTTCTCCAGTTCGCCTTCCGGCCGGTACTTCGCCGGGTCGGCGCGCGAATGCCCGGAATGGCGGTAGGTCATCGCCTCGATCAGCGCCGGTCCACCGCCCTTGCGCGCGCGGGCGATGTATTTGCTGGCGGTGCGGTACATCTCGTCGGCATCATTGCCGTCGACGACAATTTTTTCGAGGTTGTATGCACCGGCACGGTCCGCCGCCGGATGTTCGACTGCAGTCACCGCGCTGATCGGCGTGTATTCCAGGTAGAGGTTGTTTTCGCAGACGAAGATCACTGGCAGTTTCCACACCACGGAAAAATTCAGCGCTTCGTGGAAAGCACCGATGTTGGTGGTGCCATCACCGAAAAAACACACGGACACCTGCTCGGTGCCGCGGTACTGCGCGCTCCAGGCCGCGCCCGCCGCCACCGGCAGATGCGCACCGATGATGGCGTAGGAACCCATCGCCCCCTTGGACACATCCGTCAGGTGCATCGAACCGCCCTTGCCGCCCAAGAGGCCGCATTCACGCCCCATCAGTTCACCGAGCACACCGGTCATCGATGCGCCGCGCGCGAGGGTGTGGGCATGGCCGCGGTAGGTGCAGAAGGTGTAGTCATCAGGCCGCATCGCCACGCCGAAGGCCGCGGCAATGGCTTCCTGCCCCAGCGACAGATGGCTGGTGCCCTTGATCAGGTTCTGCAGGAACAGGTCATAGGCGCGTTTTTCGCACAACCGCAGTTCCAGCTGCATGCGGAACAGCTCGAGCCGGATATCGCGACCGATATCGTCTTCCGCTGCGGCGGATTTTTTACTTTTCACTTTGGTATCCAATGCAATCCTCAATTCAAAAACTGTTTACCGCCAAGACGCTAAAACCTTTTTCACCGCCAAGACGCCAAGGCCGCCAAGAAAACCTATTAAAACGTTAAAGGTTTTTTGCTTTTGCTCTTCTTGGCGCTCTTGGCGTCTTGGCGGTTAATGCTCTTGTCGTGGCGGTTAAAGCTTTTCCTCAGTATTTATTCGCAATCGGCAATTCCTGTGCCGGGAATAGCGTGATGACTTTCGCGCCGTCGGGCGTCAGCACCACTTCTTCTTCAATCCGCGCTGCCGACACGCCGTCCCTGGCCGGGCAGAAGGTTTCGACCGCGAACACCATGCCAGCTTTCAGTTCGTAGGGATCCTTGAACGAATTCAGGCGCGAGATCAGCGGCCGCTCATGCAGGCCGAGGCCCAGGCCGTGGCAGAAGTTCAGGCCGAAGGCCGCCATCTCAGTTTCAAAACCGATGTCGGTGCATTTCGGGAAGGCGCGTGCAACCGCCTCCGTGGAAACCCCCGGTTTCAGCATGTCGATCGCATCATCCATCCAGCGCCGCGCCCGCTTGTAGGCGTCGTGCTGCGCCGGTGTCGCACTGCCCACCGTGAAGGTGCGGTAGTAGCAGGTCTTGTAGCCCATGTAGGAATGGATCAGGTCGAAGTACGCCTGGTCGCCGGGGCGGATCATCCTGTCAGTGAAATTATGCGGATGCGGGCTGCAGCGCTCGCCGGCAATCGCGTTGACGGCCTCGACGCAGTCCGAACCCATTTCATAAAACCGCTTGGCGGCCATTGCGACGATTTCGTTTTCGCGGATGCCCGGCTTCAGCGCCTCGAAAATATCCTGGTAGACGCCGTCACCCATCGCCGCTGCGGTATTGAGCAGCGTGATTTCGTCGTAACTCTTGATCTCGCGCGCATCGAGCATGACCTGCTGCCCGTCCATCACCTTCAGGCCGAGCTTTTGCAGCGCAAACAGGAAAGGCGGCTCGACGACATCGATGCCGATCGGCATGTCGGCGACACCTTCCTGCTTGAGGATGTCGTAAATCTCTTTTGCCGCAGCCTCGAACAGGCCGACTTTCGGCGACACCGCACCACGCAGTCCGGCGAGTCCCGGAATGTTGTGGTTTTTCGGCAGCCACGGCGCATACAGTTTGTGGTGGCGCACCGCCGAGCCAAAATCCCAGACCCAGGGTTCGCCGTTGCCGGTCAACAGGCACCAGCGCGTCAGTTTGTCGCGCGCCCATTCGCCGATCACCGTGCTCGAGATGTAACGCATGTTGATCTGGTCAAACACCAGCAATGCGCCGAGCTTGGATTTTTTCAGCGCATTGCGCGTGCGCGCCAGTCGATATTCATGCAGGCGGCGGAAATCGACACGCTCTTCGAAATCGACCTGCATGCGACCGGGCGCCTGCAGCGGGCGCTCCCAGCGATGCCCCGGATTCGCCGGATCGAACAACACATCCGGCGCCGAAGAAATACGCTTCTTCGGATCAATGCCCGAGGCCTTGATCTTCTTGGGTTCCACCGGTTTTGTTTTCCGTGCCATTACAAATTCTCCAATAAAATCAAATACTTATAAATAATCGCCCTGCGCCCCTCACTCATTACTCCATTACTCATCACCGCCGTTCAGTCCGCCTTGATGCCGGATGCCTTGATGATCGGCGTCCACTTCGCCAGCTCGCTTTTGACGAAGGCGTGCAATTCTTCCGGCGTACCCGGCACCAGTACCGCGCCGCGCTGCAGGATCGCTTCCTTCACTTCGGGATTATTGAGGATGCCGGTGATTTCCTTGTGCAGCTTGGCCAGTATGGGCTTGGGCACTTTCGCGGTGGTGAACAACCCGAACCAGAGTTCGGCCTCCATGCCGGGGATGCCGGCCTCGGTGGCACTGGGAATATCCGGCGCACCGACAAAACGCTCCTTGTTCGACACCGCCAGCGCACGCACCTTGCCCGACTTCAGTTGTGCGTAAGCGGTGATCGGTGACAGAAAGGAAATCTGCGTTTCACCGGACAGTATCGAGGTCAGCGCAAAACCGGCGCTTTTGTACGGGATGTGCTGCACATTGACCTTGGCCACCTGCTTGAACAGTTCACCGGTGAGATGGCTGACCGTGCCGTTGCCGGCGGAGGCATAACTGAGGTTGCGCTGCTTCGACAGCGCCACCAACTCCGGAACATTTTTCGCCGGCACCGAGGGATGCACCACCAGCACCGTCACGCCGCTCGCCGTTTTGGTGATTGGCGAAAAATCCTTCAGCGGATCGTAGGGCAGGTTTTTGTACAGCGACACCGCGCTGACCATCGGCCCGGCATGACCCATGATCAGCGAATCACCGTCGGGCGTCGCCTGGGCCACGACCTCGGCAGCCAGAGTACCGCCGGCCCCGGCGCGATTATCCACAACGACCGGTTGCTGCCAGCGCTCGCTCAGCCGCTGGCCGATATAACGCGACAGATAATCCGCGGTGCTGCCTGCGCCCTGCCCCATGATGCGGATGGGTTTCGACGG
>CAMBCD010000148.1 GCA_945863085.1 Bordetella parapertussis | reverse complement strand
CGTATTCGACGGCATCGATCAGCGCTTCGACCAGCTGCGCCGACAGCGCATTGGCCTTTTGCGGCCGGTTCAGCGTCAACCGGGTGACGTGGTTCTCGTGTTTGCGCAGCAGTTCGTCGCTCATGATCTCAGGCGACAGGGGTGATGCTTGCGCGGACTTCGGCAGAACGATCCCAGAAATTCGGCATCTGTGTACTGGAGTAGCCGGATACAAAAGGTTTGTCGATGCTGGTGGCTGCATCAAAGACATGGCGTTTGACCGCGCCGATGTTGGCACCATAAACATGGATGCTGATTGACACCCGGTCATCAAAGGCATTGGCCACTTCGTGTATGTCGCCGACCGTCGGCGACACTCTGTCGACCTCACCCGGCAGCAGCCGTGCGGTTTCGCTGGCGACCATCGGTTTGCCGCCGCCACTGATTTCGAAACGGCGGCAGGATTCGGCGCCACGCATCATGCCGACCATGCCCCAGACCATGTGGTCGTGCACCGGTGTTTTCTGGCCGGGTCCCCAGACGAAGCTGACCACCGAAAACCGCTCCAGCGGATCGCAGTAGAGCAGGTATTGCTGATAGAACTGCGGATGCGGCTGCGCACATTCATCCGGCAGCCAGTCGTCATGTTTGATCAGCTCGCCGAGCAGTTTGCTGCCGGCATCGAGCATGACTTTTTCGTCATCGCCCTTTTTCTCCGCAAGGCGCGTGAACTCGGCAACAAAATGGCGGAAGCGTTCGGTATTTTTCATCTTGAATCTCCAGCGTTCATGTTCTTCATGTTCATTTCCTTCAATTCGGCGAGAATTTCCGTGGTGTGGGCGCCCAGTGCCGGGGGGCCATTCCGCACATCCAGGCGCTGGCCGGAAACGCGTTGCGGCGAAATGACGGTTTTGCTGGCGACACCGTTGGGCAGTGCCATGTCCTGCACCCATTCCATGTGTTTGACCTGCGGGTCGGCCAGCACCTGCGAATAATTGTACAGCGGAGCGCAGGGCACGCCGCGCGCGTTCATGCGGGTGAGCAGGTCATTTGCATCATATTTGACGAATTCCGTTTCCAGCACTTCACGCAGTGCATCCTGGTGTTTTGCGCGCAGCGTCGGTGTTGCAAAACGCGGTTCCTTGGGCAGATCGCTGCGGTTGATGACTTCGCAGGCGGCTTCCCACAGTTTGTTGGTCCCGGCGGCCAGAGCGAAATAACCGTCGCGACAGCAAAACGCGGCATAGGGTGCATTCATCGGGTGCGCCGAACCCAGGCGCACCGGATCGCGACCGGTGCCAAACAGTTCGCTGGTCTGCAGGTTGGCAATACCGAGCATGGATCCGAGCATGGACACATCGACATGGTCACCGTGGCCGGTGGCGCGTGCCTTGTGTAATGCTGCAGACACGCTGAATGCAGCATACAGACCTGCGGAAAAATCGGCGATCGGAATGCCGCATTTTGCGGGCCGGCCGTCGCGGTCGCCGGTGACACTCATCACGCCGCTCATCGCCTGCACCGTCATGTCGAAGCCGCCTTCGCTGGCGCGCGGTCCGGTCTGGCCGAAAGCCGATACCGAGCAATAAACGAGGGCAGGGTGATCCCTGGCAAGGGATGCGTAATCGAGGCCGAATTTGGCCATGACGCCGGGGCGGAAATTTTCGAGCAGGATGTCGGCACTCAAGGCCAGCTTGCGTGCGGCAGTGCGGCCGGTATCTGTTTTGAGGTCCAGGACCACGGAACGCTTGTTGCGGTTCACTGATGCGAAATACTGACTGTACCCGTCGAGGATCGGTGGCCACTGCCGCATCAGGTCACCTTCGGGGGACTCGACCTTGATCACGTCCGCGCCCATGTCTGCGAGCAGGCAGCCCGCAAAAGGACCCGCCAGGACCTGGCAGAATTCAATGACGCGAATGCCTTGTAAGGGAAGCATGTGGGCAGGGACTGTGTGAGGCGCTGATGCTAGCACGGCCCTCTCAGTGATTCACTGCGTTCGAGAATTGTTCTCCAATATCCAGCGTGTTCAATATCTCGAGTTCTCGCACTGTAATTGGAGTTGCCAACTTCGCCTGCGTGGAATCAAACTTGAATCCGGTGTGCGCTTGAATGTGAGCGATGGTGGTTTCCGGATGATAGGACTCGAGAATGAAGCGTGAACCTGCGCGCGGTTCGCGTGTAAACACCGCAAGCGGCGTCACCAGCGCAGTCATGTTGCCGGAAGCTGTGACAAAATCGAGTTTGTCGACGAGGGCGCGTGTGCTGTGATCCGTGCGCCAGGTGACGACACGTTTTGCCGTTGGCAGCATCACGGCTGCGCCACCACCGCCAGGCAGCCGTACCTTGGGATTTTCCCAGGACCCGATGGCCGATACGTTGGTGCGGCCTTCGGCATCGATCTGCGCGCAGCCGAGATAAACCAGATCGAGACCGCCACGCGCGCACAGGTCGTAAAAATCCTGGTTGGCGAATATTGCCGGCGAGCCGTGTACGATGGCCGGATCGCTGCTCGATTGTGGAACCGTGACGGGTTGTGGTTCGACGCCGCCGGCGACGTTGATGTACGTGAACGGAAAATCGTAGGCGCGTTTGGCGAGCAGGCAGGCGAGCATCGGCAGCGTCGAATTGACGCCGCTGAAGGTGATCTCGCCGTTGCGGATCTGGCGGGCGAGGTTGACGACGATGAAGGAGAATGGTGTCCAGTTCATAGTGGAAGTATAACGATCAGCGTGGTGTTCAGGATGTGCGGAAGGCGGCGAGATAAATGATCGCCGTGACCGTGAGGATGGCGCCGCAGATGATCTGCGCACTGATTTTTTCGCCGCGCAGGAACAGTGCACTGGCCAGTGCGGTGACCAGCGGATAGGCGGCAATCACCGGCGCGACCGTTGATACCGGCGCCACTGCAAGTGCTGAATACATCAGTACCATCGCGCCGCCGTTGATGGCGCCGGTCGCGGCAAACCACAGCAGGCCGTCGCGGCTGACAGCCTTGCGTCCGCCGCTGCGCAGTTGTTCCGCACCGAGTACCGCGGTGGATGACACCAGGTAACCGATCACGCCGGCGGCAAAGGGATTGCCCCAAAGCAGCAGCCCGGCCTTGGCGCCGGCCTGCGCCACGCCACGCACAATGGCGCCGGCGACCGGCCAGACCAGCGCACGTCCGGAGCGCAGACCGGGCGCTGCGCCGGGGCGCCATGACAGCAGCGCGACACCGGCGGCGACACCCAGCGCAGCAATCGCCGCTTGAGGAGGGATCTGCTCGCCGAGCAGCAGCGCTGCGGCCAGCAGCGCGAACAGCGGCGCGGTACCGGAGATCGCGCTGGTGACGGTGGGGCCGAGTTCTTCATTGGCGCGGAAGGTCAGCAACGTGACCAGCGCGGGATAGAACAGGCCGACCAGCGCGAAAATCAGGGCGGCAGTGAGATTGAACGCCGACAGTTCGACGGTGAACGGTGCTGCGATGACAAACAGCAGTGTCGCGGTGGGAATGCTGATTGCAGCGCCGGTGCGCGCATCGTCATGGCGCAGGCCGATGCGCGAGGTGATCATGCCGGCGCCAAAACACAGCGCGGCGAGTATTGCGAGGATCAGGGCGGACATTATATAAGTATTTGTTTTATTTAATTATTTTGGCGCGTCCAGGATCATCCGCCAGGCGCGCAACTTGTCGGTGTAGGAACGTGCGGCGTGCGCGGGGCTGGTCGAGGGCAGGCGTGCCAGTTTCAGGGCGCCGGTTTCCAGCGCCGGTAACACGTGTAACCGGAAGCAGCGTTCCGCGGTGGCGCCGTTGAAAAATACATGGCGGATGCGCGGATGTTGCGCCAGAAATGACACCAGGTCATTGGCGATGATCGAACGTTCGTCGATCGCGGCATCGAGGCTGCCTGCACGCGTGCAGGCCGCGAGTACGTCCCACAGCGCTATTCCCGCTTTTTTCAGCCGGCGGGTGCGCGCGGCATAGGACATGTCGGGTGATGCGCCGACGAGATCACCCATGATGCGCCAGAAGGCGTTGCGCGGATGCGCGTAGTACTGCCCGGCACGCAGCGATTCGATACCGGGCATGCTGCCGAGGATCAGCACGCGCGCCGAGATATCGGCGATGGGAGCAAAGCTGCGGACGACAGGCACGTGTTCAGCGGACCGCAGCGGCTTCCGGCGCCGCGGCGAGATGGCTTTCCAGCACGCCATCCGCATCCTGCATGTAATGCTCCACTGCCGGATAATCGATTTCGTAACAGGGATGCATCGAGCCGGGCCATGCGCCACCGGGTGTGATGGCGACGGCCTCGACCATGAATCCCGGCACCAGCGTCAATTCCGGCTGTTCACGCAGGCGGTCGGTAGGCACCAGTTTTTCCGCGGTGATCAGCACGCGTTTCGCCGCGCGCGTCAGCGGATGATCCCAGAACGGCGAACCATAAACACGCGCATTGCCTTCGGCATCGACTTCGGCGGCATGGATTGCCGCGACATCTGGCTGCACCGCCGGAATCACATACACATCCTTGCCGGAGCCGTACGGATCGCGAATGGTCTGCCAGTTGTTGATGCGCGCCAATTCGCTGCCGTGTACGCCGGCGACCGGCTGGAAGGGGATTCCATAAGAGGCTGCACGCAGCCCCGAGACAAGCGTCATTCAGGCATGTTCTTCGAGGTGGGCTTCCTTGCGCTCAATGGCTTTGCGGTACCAGCGCGCCATGCCGAAGTTGCCTTCCATCGCCACGATGCCGGCGCGCACTTTGGCGACGGCGCCGGCACGGCACAAGAGATCAAGGTCGTAACCCGGAGAGGGTTTGATGATTTCGAGGTTTTTCCGCTGCTGGCGCACCAACTCGCGCACCAGCGCGAAGGGTCCGCGATGCAGGAACACGCCGCCGAGGCCCAGCGCGGTGCCGTCGGGTATGCGCCGTGCGAGTTCGGCGAGGCTGATGATTTTGGATGGAGTGTTGGCCATGAGGTGCTCCGGAGCGGTGGTTGGCGAAAGTTTACACCTTGATTTTTATCCGGATGTTTTCACTCTCTGACCAGTATTCGGACTGGGGTGGGCTGCACCGTGCCACGGTGCGATAATCGCGGCTCATTTCAATCAGTGGAGCAGGGCATGGCCGCAACGCAGGCAAAAATCACCAACGCCGAATACTGGACGCAAAAGGGCAATGTAAAACTGTATGTCTATCGCAAACGTGCCGCTAATGCAGGGAAAGGCGCGCCGGTACTGTTCCTGGTACACGGCTCCTCGGCATCGGGTCGTTCGAGTTTCGACCTCAATGTGCCGGGGCGTGATGATTATTCGCTGATGGACCACTTTGCCGGACTGGGTTATGACGTGTGGACGGTGGACCATGAAGGGTACGGCCGTTCCGACCGCACCGAAAACAATTCCAACATCGCTTCCGGCGCAGAGGACCTTGCAGCGGCGATGCAGATCGTCGAGCACGAAACCGGCGCACGCGAGGTTTACATGTACGGCGGATCTTCGGGCGCGCTGCGCGCTGCGCTGTACGCGCAGCAGAACCCGGGTCGCGTCAAACGGCTGATGGTGTCGGCGCTGGTCTACACCGGCGAAGGTTCACCGACGCTGGCCAAGCGCCGCGAGAAGGTCGAGGAGTATCGCGCCAGCCCGCGGCGCAAGGTCGACCGCGCGTTCATCCACAGCATGTTCACCCGCGACAAGCCTGGTACCTCCGAGATGATCGCTGCCGATGCGCTGGCCGATGCCGAGCTGCCGCTGGGCGATTCGGTGCCGACCGGAACCTATCTCGACATGTGCGCAAACCTGCCGGTGATCGATCCGCTGAAAATCACCTGTCCGGTGTGCATCATCCGCGGTGAATACGACGGCATTGCCGCGGAGCCGGACCTGTTGAATTTTTTCGGCAAGCTGCCGGGCAAGGACAAGCAGTTCGTAGTCGTGTCGGGACTGGCCCATGCGGCGACGCTGGGCATCAACCGCCACAAATTCTGGCATGCGATGGAATCGTTCATGAACGTTCCCGAAAACCGCGCGCTGGCGGCCTGAACGCACATCGATAATAAATAATATTCAATACGAGGAGATTTACATGATGCAATTCAAGAAAATGATCGCGCTTGTCATTACTGGAGCACTGGCTCTGTCAGCGAACGCGCAGTCCCAGGATTACCCCAACCGGCCGGTACGGATGATTGTTGCTGTTCCGCCCGGCGGGCCGGCGGATACGCTGGCTCGCCTGGTCGGGCCGCATTTGAACACCGCGCTGGGACAGACCGTGGTCATCGACAACCGCCCTGGCGCCAATGGCGGCATTGCCTACGACATGGCGGCGCGTTCCGCGCCCGATGGTTACACCTTCGTGCTGGTTGCCGCCGGCGTGGCGATCAATCCCAGCCTTTACCCCAACGTGCCTTACCACCCGATCAGGGATTTTGCGCCGATCACCCTCGGTATCACCGTGCCGAACATCCTTGTCGTCCATCCGTCGGTGGCGGCGAAGTCGGTGCAGGAACTGGTGTCCGCAATCAAGGCGAAACAGGGCGCGTTTGTGTTCGCGTCGGCCGGCAACGGCACTTCCGGTCACCTGGCGCTGGAACTGTTTCGCATGACCTCCGGCACGCAGTTCGTGCACGTGCCGTACAAAGGCGGCGCACCCGCCCTGCAGGAAACCATCGCCGGGCAGACGCAGGCCCTGTTCAGCATTGCGCTCGCAGCGACGCCCCAGGTCAAGGCCGGCAAGGTGCGCGGGCTGGCGATCACCAGCGCCAAACGTTCGCCGGTGGCGCCGGATTTGCCGACCGTCGCGGAGTCGGGTTATCCCGGTTTCGAAGTCATCGGCTGGTTTGGCTGGCTGGCTCCGGCAAAAACAGGAAAACCCGTTGTTGACCGGCT
>CAMBCD010000147.1 GCA_945863085.1 Bordetella parapertussis | reverse complement strand
CCAGCAGTTGCGCGGCCCCCAGGCCTATGCCGCGGGAGCCCCCGGTGATCAGTGCGTGTTTGCCTTGCAGTCCCAGTTTCATGGTGTATCTCCTCCTGAACGTCGTTGTTTGGCGACAAGTTTGGTGACAATCCCGCGATGTTAACACCGCCATCCCGGCGCGAAGTCAACCGCAACAGCGGGCAGGCGTTATTGCCATACGACCCGAAACATTCGGGACGAATCGCGCAACAACGCGAACTATAAATTCAGAAACTGGAGAAATCATGAACAAACTGCTGACCACCCTGCTTGCCGCTGCTTTTGCCGCGCTGACTTTCAATGCTGTTGCACAGACCGCGCCGGCAACACCGGCAACACCGGCGACCCCGGCTGCGCCGGCAAAAGCCGATGCTGCCAAAGCAACCCCGGCAACCCCGGCAACGCCGGCAGCGCCTGCTGCCAAGGCGGATGCACCGAAAAAAGCGAAAGCCAAGTCCGACAAGCCGAAAAAAGCCAAGTCCGACAAACCGAAAAAAACCAAAAAGACGCCGAAAGCTGAAACAGCTCCGGCCCCGGCGAAGTAAGCAGTCAGTACCGCTGCCGCCGGTTTCGGCGGCGCGCTACAATCGGGAAGGCAGGCGCATTGCGCCTGCCTTCTTTTTTTGTCGTGCGCTGTGTACGGATGAGTAAAAGTTGGTAGCGCCTTTATTACCAGGTCTTTTTTGGCCTCGTTAAAATACTCAACAAAATCAATGAATTACATAGACTCTCAAAGTGGCGCTACTTACCCGTCCCAGGTTGCCAGATGGTGTGGTGACAGCGGCGCTTACTTGAATCTTGCGCCCGGCCCGGGCCTGAAGCGCGACGCGATCAAGCTGCAGGACCGTTCAGTGTGGCGTTATGCGCAGGCCATCGGCGTTGCGGCGCAAAACGCAGTGTCGCTGGGTGAAGGCGGCACACCGCTGCTCAATCGCGAATGGAATGGCGTACCGTTGCGTTTCAAGCTCGAATACATGATGCCCACCGGTTCGTTCAAGGACCGCGGCATGACGGTGATGGTCAGTTACCTGAAAAGCCGCGGCATCAATCATGTGCTGGAGGATTCATCGGGCAATGCCGGCGCATCGCTGTCAGCGTATGCGGCGGCGGCGGGCATGCGTTGCCGCATCCTGGTGCCGGAAACGGCCTCGTATCCCAAGATCGCGCAGATCGCGGCCTGCGGTGCCGATGTAGTGACCGTCCCGGGGACGCGCCAGGACGTGGCCGAAGCTGCCGAGCGCATGAGCAGCGAAATTTTTTATGCCAGCCACAACTGGCAGCCGTTTTTCATCGAAGGCACCAAGACGCTGGCCTATGAATTGTGGGAACAACTCGGTTTCCGTGCCCCGGACAATGTCATCACGCCGCTGGGTTACGGCAGCAATGTGCTGGGTCTGGATCGTGGTTTCGACGAACTGCTGCGCAACGGTGAAATCAAAAAACGGCCGCGCATATTCGGCGTGCAGGCGGCGAATTGCGCGCCCTGCCATGCCGCCTGGCAGGCGGGCAGCGAATCGCCGGTGCCGACAGCCATCAGTCCGACCGTGGCCGAGGGCATTGCATCGTCACAACCGACACGGCTGCGCGAGGTGATGCGTGCGGTGCGCGGATCGGGTGGCGCCATTGCTGCGGTTGATGAAGACGAGATTGTCAGGGCACTGGGCGCGTTGGCGCGCATGGGCCTCTACGTCGAACCGACGTCGGCGGCGGCCGCTGCAGGCCTGACGCAATTGCTGGAATCCGGCGTCATCGGTCGCGATGAAACGACGGTTCTGGTGTTGACCGGCAGCGGATTGAAAAGCTCGGAGCGTATCGGCCAGTTGCTGAAACTGCAGCCGCGTACGCTGTAATGGTGCGCTGTGTGTCGCATGTTGGACCCGTGCGCAGTCGTTCTTGACACCGTGAATGGCGGGCGCATAAATTCAATCCCCTTTGTGTATTCCCTGTATTTAATCCTTTTCGTTTGATTCCTGTTTTTTCGCCACGTCATTGCGAGAGTCCATCCATGAAAATCACCGCCGTCAAAAGTTATGCCGTACATCCCGGCTGGCGCAAAAATCTCATTTTCGTCAAAGTCGAAACCGACGCCGGCATCCACGGCTGGGGTGAGGCCTATTCACAATACGACCGCGATACTGCAGTGATGGCGCAGCTCAACGCGCTGGGCCCTTATTTGGTCGGCCGCAGCCCCTTCGACATCAAACATTTCACCCAGTTTGCCTTTGACGATTACGCTGCGCGCCGCGGTTCGGTGGAACTGTTTTGTGCGATCAGCGGCATCGAGCAGGCGATGTGGGACATCGTCGGCAAGGCGACGAAACAACCGGTCTATAACCTGCTCGGCGGAAAATACCGCGAAAAAATCCGTGTTTATGCCAACGGCTGGAGTTACGGCATGAAGGAGCCTGCGGATTACGCGCGCGCCGCGGAGAAAGTGGTGAAGCAGGGATTCACCGCGATGAAATTCGATCCGCTGCCGTCACCGTGGCGCACCTGGATTCCCAAGGAACATGAAAAACGTGCTATCAGCGTGGTCAAGGCGATCCGCGATGCGGTGGGTCCCGATATCGATCTGCTGATCGAACAGCACCGCCGTCTGGCACCGATGCACGCGATCCGCCTCGACAAACAACTCGCCGAGTTTGATCTCTACTGGATGGAAGAATCCTGTCAGGCGGAATTCCCCGACGAGCTGGCGCAGATCCGCCGCGAAATCGGCGTGCCGGTGGTGATCGGCGAGGCGACTTACACCAAGACCGGTTTCCGGCCGCTGCTGGAAAAACGTTCAGCCGACATTCTCAATCCCGATGTCGCCTGTGTCGGCGGCATCCTTGAGCTGAAGGAAATTGCCGCGATGGCAGAGTCCTTCCTGGTCGCCATGTCACCGCACAACTACAACTCGACGCTGGTGGCGCTGGCCTCGACGGTGCATGCGTCGGCGACCATGCCCAACTTCATCATCACCGAATACTTCCTGCCCTTCGTGGATTTCTGCGACACGATTTCGCCGAACCAGCTGAAACCGAAAAACGGCTACATCGAATTGCCGACCGCGCCCGGACTGGGCATTGATGTCGATGAGGAAGCGCTGCAAAAACATCCGGCCAAGGTCTACCCGCAGCGCAAGCTGCGTACCCCGGCCGATGAGGGGCCGTAAGTCTTTATAAAATATCAAGAAAATCAAATACTTACGTATTATCGCTGCCGTTCAGGCGGCGTGAAACACGGCGTGGTTGCCGTCCAAGGTGATCGTGGTTTTGAAGGGCGCGCTGCGTTTGCGCAAGGCTTCCAGCGTTGCCTGCTCACCGGCCAGGTCGCAGAGTACTGTTTCGTTGCGGTCGTTGTGGCGCACGAATTCGAATGACGCGCGTTCACAGTTCCGGCCGTTCAGCGTGACAGCTGCGAGCATGCCCACCCAGTCGCCATGTTTTTTGCCGCCGTGACCGGTGTGGAAGGAAAAACTGCCGAGGCCGTAGAACACCGGTTTGCCCTTGTAGATTTCCACCGGCAGTGAATAGTGCGGACCGTGGCCGATGACGATGTCGGCGCCGGCATCGATCACCGCATGGGCAATCTCGGTCATGTAATCGAGCACTTCTTCCTTGAAGCCCCAGTGCTGTGATGCGACCAGCACATCGACTTCCTTGCGCAGCGCGGTGATTTCCGCGACATATTCGGCGAGGTATTTGGCATCGGCCCAGGTTACGATGACCGGCGGCACGCCGGGGCGGTTGGCCGGCGGGATTTCCGGGCTGGTTTTGTGCAGCGGCAGCTGGTAGGCGGTATTGCCGCGTAACGCGGCGACGCCGGGCGAGTGTTCACCCGCTTCATGGTTGGTCGGCCAGTAAACGGAAGTGCGCTGCACGAAACCGTAACGCAGGCCGTTGCGGGTAATGATCACCGGTTTGCGCGCCTCGGCGCGGTTGAGTCCGGTGCCGGTGACGGGGATGCCGAGTTTTTCCAGTTCACGCAGAGAGGACTTGATGGCTTCGGCGCCGTAATTGACGTTGTTGGCGTTGCCGATGGCGTGATAACCGGCGATCTTGAGTGCCTGGCCGGTGGCCGGCGTCGCGTAAAAACCTTCGTCGGTCACCGATACCTGGGCCGAGGGCTGATACAGGCAGCATTCCAGATTGCCGAACAACACATCGGCACTGCGCAAGGTATCGACCACGCGCGCGAACGGCAGTGCCGGATCGGGCACGTTCATCAGGTTGATATCGCCTGTGAACATCATCAACGTACGGCTCATGCCTGCATTTCTCCCCTGAGAGTGATGTAAAGGTAAAGCGCACCACTGGCGCGGCGCGTGAGTGCTTTGTTTATCGCCCAGGCCGGGACGCCGCGCAAGTGAGTGCCCATCTCGTGGCAACAGGGTGCGTAGCGGGCTTGTTTTGTGAAACAGGTCACGCCGGAGATACGACTGCCTTGTTCGGTTTAGTTATTCTCATGCTTCCGACAATAAAATTTATATTGCGAAGCAGCAAAAATCGCTTGACCCCTCAGTTGGCCGTGGCAGAATGGGAACCGTGTTGGGTGTCTCTACAGACATCGGCACACATCCTCCAAAACCTCCTCCTTTGGTGGAACTTCAGCGCAACCCCCCGGGGTTGCGCTTTTTTTTGTGCTGTCGATGCGGCGGTGCAGCATGATAGCGGAAATTGACCGATGATGCGGTACCTTCCATCAATCGAACCCTTACTTACTATGCCCCGGTCCGGCCCGGACAGGGTGGCAGCGGCAGGGTGCGTCGGGGCATGGTGCTGATGCCTTGCGCTTGCTGCTGATGTCCCAACACAGCCATGTGAGCGGGCGAGGCGGTCAAAGTGCTTTGATATACTCGAACAGGGCAATATTTTTGCAGCAACACTCCCGGAGTAAATGCCCTTGGCGCGAGGGTCATGTGCCGGGTTCATCATCGATTCACCCTCACCCTGTATGCGGCATCCGCCGAACCTGCGTTTTGCGCAATCGCGGGTTTATTGACTGCGGTCAAGGCTGGCGTTGCAGCCGCTGTAATAGATTTGGCGTCCCTGCGGAACCGGGGCGCTTTTTTTAACGAGCGCATTTCAAGCGGACCAGAATAATGAAAATCCACGAGTACCAGGCCAAAGAACTGCTGCGCAAATACGGCGTGCCTACGCCGCGCGGCATCCCCTGTTTCAGTGTTGACGAAGCCGTCAGCGCCGCCGCCAAACTCGGCGGCAGCGTATGGGTCGTCAAGGCGCAGATCCATGCCGGCGGTCGCGGCAAGGGCGGCGGCGTCAAGGTCGCCAAGTCGCCGTCCGAGGTGAAAACCTACGCGGGCAGCATCCTCGGCATGCAGTTGAAGACGCACCAGACCGGCCCCGAAGGGCAGAAGGTGCGGCGGCTGCTGATCGAGGAAGGCGCCGACATCAAAAAAGAACTTTATGTCGGCATGGTGATCGACCGCGGCACGCAGCGCGTGGTGCTGATGGCCTCCAGCGAAGGCGGCATGGACATCGAGGAAGTGGCCGCGCACACCCCGGAAAAAATCCACAAGGTCGCGATTGACCCGATCAAGGGGCTGACCGACGCCGAGGCCGATGACGTGGCGGGCAAAATCGGCGTGCCGGCGGCATCGGTGCCGCAGGCGCGGGCGCTGCTGCAGGCCCTGTACAAGGCATTCGACGAAACCGATGCCTCGCTGGCCGAAATCAATCCGCTGATCCTGACTGGCGACGGCAAGGTGATTGCGCTGGATGCCAAGATCGATTTCGACGGCAATGCGCTGTTCCGCCATCCCGACCTGGTCGCGCTGCGCGACCTCGACGAAGAAGACCCGGCGGAAGTCGAAGCCTCCAAACACGACCTCAATTACATCCAGCTCGACGGCAACATCGGTTGCCTGGTCAATGGCGCCGGTCTCGCGATGGCGTCGATGGACATCATCAAGCTCTACGGCGGCAGCCCCGCCAACTTCCTCGATGTCGGCGGCAGCGCCACCGCGGAGAAGGTCACCGAAGCGTTCAAGATCATGCTGCGCAATCCGCAGCTGAAAGCGATCCTGGTCAATATCTTCGGCGGCATCATGAAATGCGACGTGATCGCGCAGGGCGTGGTGGCCGCGGCGCGCGAAGTCAGCCTGAGCGTGCCGCTGGTGGTGCGCCTCGAAGGTACCAATGTCGACCTCGGCAAGAAAATCCTCGCCGAATCCGGACTGCCGATCATTTCCGGCAACAACATGGCTGATGCCGCGCAGAAGGTGGTTGCTGCGGCGAAGGGGAAGAACTGATGTCCATCCTGATCAACAAGAACTCCCGGGTGATGACCCAGGGCATCACCGGCAAGACGGGGATGTTCCATACCAAGACCGGCAAGGAATACGCCAACGGCAAGAACTGTTATGTCGCAGGCGTGACGCCGAAAAAGGGCGGCCAGAGTTACGAGGGCATCCCCATATTCAATTCGGTGCGCGAAGCAAAAGATGCCACCGGTGCGAATGTGTCCGTGATTTATGTGCCGCCGCCCTATGCCGCGGCGGCGATCGAGGAAGCGGTGGATGCGCAACTGGAACTGGTGATCTGCATCACCGAAGGCATACCCGTGCGCGACATGGTTCGCCTCAAATACAAGATGGAGCAGAACAAGAGCAAAACCCTGCTGATCGGACCCAACTGCCCCGGCGTGATCACGCCGGATGAAATCAAGATCGGCATCATGCCCGGCCATATCCACAAAAAAGGGCCGATCGGCGTGGTGTCGCGTTCCGGCACGCTGACCTACGAAGCCGTCGGCCAGTTGATGGAAATCGGCCTCGGCCAGTCGTCCTGCGTCGGCATCGGCGGCGATCCGGTCAATGGCCTGAAGCACATTGATGTGATGAAAATGTTCAACGAT
>CAMBCD010000146.1 GCA_945863085.1 Bordetella parapertussis | reverse complement strand
GATCTGGGAATCCGAACCGCCCTACAACCTTGAGGGCAAGTTCTGGAAAGTCACCACTGAAAAAACCATGATCCCGGAAATCGGCCAGGGCATCATCCTGAAGCCCTTCCAGAAACCGCATCCGCCCATCGTCGGCACCGTGGTCGCTCCCTTCTCCAAGGGTGTGATCGCGATGGCCGAACGCGGCTGGCAGCCGATTTCCGCCAACTTCCTGATGCCGGAATGGGTCAAGACCCACTGGCCGAACTACGCCGAAGGCAAGAAAAACATCGGTGAAGTCGCCAATCCGGCTGACTGGCGCATTGCGAAAAGCATTTTCGTCGCTGATGACGAAGCCACTGCACAGCGTTATGGCAAATCGGCGGAAGGCCCCTACCACTTCTATTTCAAGCAACTGGTGCGCAAACTGGTCGGGTTCAGCGGCCGCGGCAACCTGTTCAAGGTCGACCAGAACATGCCCGACTCAGCAATCACCCCGGAATACGTCACCGACAAACTGGTGCTCGCCGGCACCGTTAACAGCGTGGTCGACCAGATCCTCGCTTTCCGCGAACAGGTCGGCGATTTTGGCATGCTGATTTACGCCTGCCACGACTGGATGGATCCCAAACTCGCCAAACGTTCGATGGAACTGATGGCCGAGAAAGTAATGCCGGCGGTCAATGCCGCCATCGCGAAAAAAGGCAGGGCAGGCTGAAACGGCCGGAACTTACACGCAAGGAGCAACACGTTGTTTAACGTCGCAGTCGTCGGCATGGGCTGGTGGGGCAAGATTATTGTTCCCCTGCTCAAGACCAGTAAAAAAATCAATGTCAACACGGTGGTCGAGATCAATGCGGCAGGCATCGCGGATTTCGCGAAACAGCATGGCGTCAAGGTTGTCACCAGCCTTGACGAGGTGCTGAAGGATCCTGCCATCCACGGCGTGGTGCTGTGCACTCCGCACACCCAGCACACCGAACAGATCATCGCCGTCGCCAACGCCGGCAAGCATGTGTTCTGTGAAAAACCGCTGTCGATGACCCGCGCCGACGTGCTGCGTGCGATCAAGGCCGTCAATGACAACAAGGTGGCGCTGGCGGTCGGTCACGAGCGTCGTTTCGAGCCGCCGATCATCGAGGCGATGAAAATCATCCAATCCGGCGAGCTTGGCACGCCGCTGCAGATCGAGGCCAATTTCAGCCAGGATAAATTCCTGGCACTCGCCGCCGACAACTGGCGGCTGTCGGGCAAGGAAGCTCCGGCCGGTCCGATGACCGCCACCGGTATCCACCTGCTCGATCTGTCGGTCGGCGTGTTCGGTGAGGCCGAGCGCGTGTTTGCCAGCGTCAAACAACTCGGCAGCCAGCTGGTCAACGGCGATACGCTGGCGATCCTGGTGTCATTCAGGAATGGCGGCCATGCGCTGATCAGCGCGATCTTGGCCACGCCCTTCGAAGGCCGCTTTGCGGTGTACTGCAACAAGGGCTGGATCGAAGTCCGCGACAAGACCCATCCCGAAGCCCCCGAAGGCTGGGTGCTCACCAAGACCCTGCGCGGCGGCAAAAAGGAAGTGCGCGAGTTTCCGCCCGCCCCCAACGTGCTGGCCAACCTTGAAGCCTTTGCCGACGCCGCCGAGGGCCGCGCGCCCTACCCGGTGCCGCAGTCGCAGATGATTGCCAATATTTCCGCGCTGGAGGCGATCTTCAAGTCCGCTTCCACCGGTGCCATTGTCAACGTCGAATCCTGATCGCAATCAGAGCGCAATGACCACCCCCGCTACCCAGCCCAGCCACGATGACCTCGTTGCCCGTGCACAGGCGCTGGTGCCGGTGCTGCGCGAGCGTGCGCCGCGCACCGAGGAACTGCGGCGCATCCCCGACGATACGATCAACGATCTGCACGCCAGCGGCCTGTTCCGCATGCTGCAGCCCAGACGCGTCGGCGGCAGCGAGTTGTCCTATGAGGCCATCGTTGAACTGACGGCGATCATCGGCCGCGGTTGCGGTTCGACGGCCTGGGTGCTCGCCAATCTTGCCAATCATCACTGGATGCTGGCCCTGTGGCCGCGTGATGCGCAGAATGAAATCTGGGGGCTGTCGGCCGATGCGCTGGTGGGATCGGCGCTGATGTTCCCGGCGGGACACGCCGAGCGCGACGGTCACGGTTTCCGCCTGTCCGGCCACTGGAAATTCTCCAGCGGCATCGACGCCTGCGACTGGTGCATGCTCGGCGGCATCGCCAGCAGCGCCGAAGGCGAATTGCCGCAATATTATGTATTCCTGGTGCCCAAGGCCGATTACAAAATCATCGATACCTGGCATGTCGCCGGGCTGCGCGGCACCGGCAGCAAGGACGTCGAAGTCAGTAAAATCTTCGTGCCCGCGCATCGCGCGCTGACCGTTGAACAGATGAAAGGCGGTGTTGCGCCGGGCGGTGAAACCGCCGCCTTGTACCGCCTGCCGGTGTTCGACATGTTCCCGTACGTGGTGGCCGGCGCTGCGCTGGGCATTGCCCAGGGGGCCATCGATGAATTCAGCGCCGACATCCGCCATCGCATCACCGCCTATGCCACGACCCTGCTCGCGGATTACGCAACCACACAGGCGCGGCTCGGTCATGCCGCATCGGCGATCTCGGCTGCGGAACGCATCCTGATCGGCAATTGCAAAGAAGCCATGGCCCTGGCCGCGACCAACGCGGTGCCTGCGCGTGACCTCAAAATCCGCATGCGCCGCGACGGTGCTTATGCCGCGCACCTGTGCACCGAAGGCGTCGATCTGCTGTTCGGCGCCGGCGGCGGCGAGTTTCTCTACAACCAACAGGTCATACAGCGTTCTTTCCGGGACATCCACGCCGCGAACAGCCATTACGCGCTGGCCTGGGATATCGCTACCACGATGGCCGGCAAGTCCCTGCTCGGCATTGCCGCCGACCTGCCGACGCTGTAGCCGATGGCTGACGCACCCAATACACCGGCCAGCCCGGACCACGACCCGCGCGATTTTCGCAATGCGCTGGGCCTGTTCGCCACCGGCGTCACCATCGTCACCACCAAAACCTCCGCCGGCGAACCCATAGGCCTGACTGCGAATTCCTTCAGTTCGGTCTCGCTGTCACCGCCGCTGGTGCTGTGGAGCCTGTCGCTGCGTTCACCCAACCTGCCGAATTTCCTGCAGGCCACGTACTTCGCCATCAACGTGCTGGCCCATGACCAGATCCCGCTGTCGCAGCGTTTCGCCAAACCGGTGCCGCGCAAGTTCGACGGTGTCGCCCACAATTTCGGTGCGCACGGCATGCCACTGCTCGACGGCACCGCGGCGCAGTTCGAATGCCGTACCGAAGCACGCCATTACAGCGGCGACCACGTGATTTTTATCGGCCACGTGCTCCACTACAGTTATGCCGAACGCGCGCCGCTGGGTTATTGCCGCGGACGTTATGTAACCATCGAATCCGTTCCTGAAAGTTCCTGAACACAACTGAAAGGCAAAGCCATGACCCAGCGTATCCGCGGCATCAGCGACGATGAAGCCACCGGTCCGGCAAAAGAACTGTTCGAAGCCTCCAACCAGATGCTCGGCCGCACGGCCAATTTGATGCGCATCCTGGCACACAGCCCCTATCTCGCACGCTGGACCCTGCCCTTCATCGCCGCGGTGCGCCAGCCCAACGCCGGCGCGGTATCGGATGTGCGATTGCGCAATCTCGCCGTGCTGAAGACCTCGACGCTGAACGGCTGCAAGTACTGAACGGAACACAACTACGTGCTTGGTCAAGCACTGGGACTGAAGGATGCCGAATTCGATGCATTGCAGGCTGATGATTACCGCGACAGCCCGTTGTTCAATGAAAAAGAAAAGGCCGTGATGGCCTGGGCGGAAGCAATGACGCTGAACACCGCCAAAAGCGACAACAAGGTCTGGAACGATCTGAAAAAACATTTCAGCGATGCGGAAATCGTCGAAATCTCGCTGATCACCGGCATGTTCAACATGATCAACCGGCTCAACGATTCCTTCCGCACCGAACTGGAAAGCGAGGAATACAACCGCCGCCAGCACGGCGCGGTTGGCGTGACCCGCGCAACGCTGGAAGAATATGCCTGCCGCATCTGTGCGGCAAAAAGCGACGCCACGAAAAATGCCTGACTTTATAACTATTTGTTTTTATTGATAATTTTATGATCAATGCGGCTATTATCGGTCTTGGCTGGTGGGGCAAGAACATCGCTGACGCCGTGCAGGGTAAAAGCACCAAACTGCGCTTTGTGCACGGCGTGACCCAGGAACTCGACGCCACGCGCGAGTACGCGAAGGCGAAAGATTTCAGGCTGTCGGCAACCCTGGACGAAGCGCTGGCCGATCCTGCCGTGCAGGCCGTGGTGCTGGCGACGCCACACTCGCTGCATGCCGACCAGGTGGTACAGGTCGCCCGTGCCGGCAAAGCGGTGTTTTGCGAAAAACCGCTGTCACTGGTCCGCGCCGACGCCGAACGCGCAGTCGCCGCATGCAAGGCCGCACAAGTCCCGCTGGGCGTCGGCCAGAACAAGCGCTTCTGGCCGTCGAGGGTCGAGCTGCGCCGCGTCATCGCAAGCGGCGCGCTGGGCCGCGTCATGCATGTCGAGGGCCATTACAGCAACGAACACTCCAGCAAGTTTTTCGCGCCGTGGCGCGACCTGCCGGCCGAAACGCCTGGGGCCGGCATGACTGGCACCGGCATCCACATCCTCGATGCCTTTGCCAACATCGCCGGCCCGGCCGAGCAACTCACTGCGCAGTTCATCAGCCATCACCGTGGTGCGGATCCTCGCGATACGGTGTCGGTGCTGTTCAAATTCAGGAACGGCATCAGCGGTTTTCTCGGTGCGGTACGCGCCTCTCCGCTGTATTTCCGTGTACATGTGTTTGGCGACGAAGGTTCGGTCGAAGCCCTGGATGAAACACGGATCATCATCCGCCTCAAAGGTGGCAAGACCGAGGTCAGGGATTTTCCGAAAATCGATTCCGTGCTGGCGGAGATGGATGCATTCGCGGACGCGGTGGCGGGCGTGACCCCCTATCCGATCACTACTGACGAAATGGTGAATACCATCGCCTCGTTTGAAGCCGTGATCCGATCGATTGCCGAGGGTAATACAGTCAGACTGTAGCGCTGAATTGTTCTACGGATCCTTTTAAGGCGGACAGGCAGTTATTGCGTATCAAAAAACAAAGGGCGCCGGAGCGCCCTTGTCGTTAAATCCCCTGCGTTTGCCCATTACGCCTGCGACGGATCCTTTGCCGGTTCGCCGCCGGACTGTTCTGCTGCGCCTTCGCCCGCCGGCGGTGCATTTTCAGCTTCCTTGCGCCGCTTTTTTTCTTCCTTCTTCTGCTTCTTCGCCAGTTCGCGCTGCCGTTTTGCAAACCCGTAGTTCGGTTGTGCCATGGACGTTTCTCCTTAAATGAAAATAAAACGGCGACAGCGCATCAGCGCTGTCGCCGTTGTTGTGGCAGCAGATGCGAAAAGGCGGCTTATAGCGCCTTCTCCAAACCCTGTCGCTGTGCGGTCATTTCCGCGGGCAGCCGGGCTTCGAGTTTGCTGAACAGCTCGTCGTGGTCCTTCAGCTCGGCGCGCCAGGCGTCGTGGTCGACATGGGTCAGCGTATCGAACATTTCACGGCTGAAACCGGTCAGGCCCTGCCACTCCATATCCTCGAAACGCGGCATGTTGCCGATCGGGGTTTCGGTGGCGCCCGATTTGCCTTCGCAGCGCTCGATCACCCATTTCAGCACGCGCATATTGTCGCCGAAACCGGGCCACATGAATTTGCCGTTGGCATCGCGGCGGAACCAGTTGACCGCAAAAATCTTCGGCGGCACTTTGACCTTGGCGCCGACGTTGAGCCAGTGTTTGAAGTAATCACCAAAGTGATAACCGCAGAACGGCAGCATCGCAAACGGGTCACGGCGCACCACGCCGACCTTGCCGACGATGGCCGCGGTGGTTTCTGAAGCCATCGTCGCGGCGAGATAAACGCCGTGCTGCCAGTCCTTGGCTTCGGTGACCAGCGGCACGATGGTGGTACGGCGGCCGCCGAACAGGAAAGCGCTGATCGGCACACCGGCAGGATTTTCCCAATCGGCATCCATCGATGGAATTTGCGAAGCCAGTACCGTGAAGCGAGAGTTCGGGTGAGCAGCCAGGCGGCCGCTGTCCGGGGTCCAGGACTTGCCGGTCCAGTCGGTCAGGTGTTTCGGCGCTTCCTTGCTAAGGCCTTCCCACCACACATCGCCGTCATCGGTCATGGCAACGTTGGTGAAAATGGTGTTTTTCCTCAGTGCAGCCAGGCAGTTGGCGTTGGTTTCTTCGGAAGTGCCGGGCGCGACACCAAAGGCGCCGTATTCCGGATTGATCGCATAAAGCCGCCCGTCCGGGCCGGGTTTGATCCAGGCGATGTCTTCGCCGATGGTGGTGACTTTCCAGCCATCGAGTGCTTTCGGCGGAATCAGCATCGCCAGATTGGTTTTGCCGCAGGCGCTGGGGAATGCTGCCGCGATGTAGTGCTTTTTGCCGCCCGGGGGCTGGATGCCGAGGATCAGCATGTGTTCAGCCAGCCAGCCCTGCTCCTTCGCCATGATCGAGGCGATGCGCAGCGCAAAACATTTTTTGCCGAGCAGCGCATTGCCGCCGTAGCCGCTGCCGAAAGACCAGATCAGTTTTTCTTCCGGGAAATGGGTGATGAACTTGTGTTCCTTGTTGCTGGGCCAGGCAATGTCCTTCTGGCCAGCGGCCAGCGGCATACCCACCGAATGCAGGCAGGGCACAAATTCACCATCAGCGCCGAGGATGTCCAGCACCTTGCTGCCGATGCGGGTCATGATGCGCATGCTGGCCACGACATAGGCCGAGTCCGTCAATTCGACGCCGATGTGAGCGATATGCGA
>CAMBCD010000145.1 GCA_945863085.1 Bordetella parapertussis | reverse complement strand
CCGGCGAGCAGGCCGATGATGATGCCGCCCATCGGTCCGACAAAGCCGCAGGCCGGGGTGATCGCCACCAGACCGGCGATGGAGCCGGAGGCCGCGCCGAGCATCGAGGGTTTGCCCTTGAGCATCCACTCGAAGATCATCCACGACATCGTGGCGGCTGCCGTTGCGAGCAGCGTGTTCACCAAGGCCAGGGTAGCCAAGCCGGTTGCCTCAAGGTTGGAGCCGGCGTTGAAGCCGAACCAGCCTACCCACAGCAGCGCGGCACCGACCATGGTCAGCGTCAGGCTATGCGGCGACATGGCTTCTTTGCCGAAGCCCACGCGTTTGCCGACCAGGTAAGCACCCACCAGACCGGCGATACCGGCATTGATGTGCACCACCGTGCCGCCGGCGAAGTCCAGCGCGCCTTTGGCCCACAGGAAACCGGCGTTCGAAACCACTTTTTCCAGCGAGGCCGCGTCGGTAATCGCGTCCGGGCCGTCCCAGTACCAGACCATGTGCGCCATCGGCAGGTAGGAGAAGGTGAACCAGAGCACGATGAACAGCAGCACTGCGGAGAATTTCATCCGCTCGGCAAACGCACCGACGATCAGTGCCGGGGTGATGCCGGCGAAGGTGGCCTGGAAGGCGATGAACACGTATTCCGGGATGACCACGCCTTTGCTGAAGGTGGCGCCTACGGAGTCGGGGGTGACACCGGACAGGAAGAGCTTGTCAAAACTGCCCCAGAAGGTACCTGCGCCGCCGAACGCCACGGTATAGCCGTAGATGGCCCACAGCACGACGCACATCGAGAACACGATGTAGACCTGCATCAGTACCGACAGGGTGTTCTTGGCGCGGACCATGCCACCGTAGAACAGTGCGAGGCCGGGAACGGTCATCAGGATGACCAGGATGGTGGCCATCATCATCCAGGCGGTGTCGCCCTTGTTGGGGGTCGGCGCCGGAGCAGCAGCGGGAGCCGCGGCAGGGGCAGCAGCAGGCGCGGCGGCCGGAGCGGCCGCAGGTGCTGTTGCTGCCGGTGCTTCAGCGGGTTTGTCCTGTGCAACAGCCGGAGCCCCTGCAAAGCCCAGGGCACCGAACAGCGCCAGAACTGCGAAAAGTTTTTTCATCTTGTTCTCCAATCAAAGGGCGTCCGCGCCGGTTTCACCGGTGCGGATGCGGATCACCTGCTCGAGTTCGGAGACGAAAATCTTGCCGTCGCCGATCTTGCCGGTGTTCGCGGATTTTTCGATGGCTTCGATCACCTGCTCGAGCAGATCGCTCTTGATCGCGGCCTCGACTTTGATCTTCGGCAGGAAATCGACCACGTATTCAGCGCCGCGGTAGAGTTCCGTATGCCCTTTTTGCCGTCCGAAGCCCTTGACCTCAGTGACGGTGATGCCGGTCACGCCGATGGCGGACAACGCTTCCCGTACTTCGTCGAGCTTGAACGGCTTGATGATTGCCGTAACGAGTTTCATGTCATGTCCCCGGTTGGTGGGAGCCGGTGTTGAGGCCGGCTCCCGGTACTGTTGCAGTCAGACCGATGCTTAAAAGGTTTTCGACAGGTACACCGTGAAGGTATCCTTGCCGGTGAAACGGGTATCCGCAGCGTTGGTGTAGAACGCTTTCTGAGTGGCGGTCATATCGGTGCCGGTGAAGTAGGCGCCGATCGTAAAGTCCTTCGGCAGCGTATAGGTGGCACCCAGTTTCCAGTCCTTGTAGGAGGCGAAGGAATCGTTATCCACACCGGCCACGGTGCTGCCGTCAAATTCCTGAATGCCGTAGTGGGCGATCAGGTTCAGTTTGTCAGTGACCGGGAAAGTAGCCGACAGGTCGATGTAGTAGGTGTCACGGCTGTTGGCTACGCCGAAAGTTTTGTTGCCGATGCTTTGCGAATACTTGGCGCTCAGCCATTTCCACGACAATGCGCCGTAGATTTCCAGAGTGTCAGCCTTGACCGTACCCGGGAACAGTACGGCGTCGTGCGAGCCGGGGTAGTAGTACTGGAGGACACCTACGTCAAAACCAAAATCACCACCGAAGGTGCCTTTATAGCCGCCGTAGAAATCCATTTCCAGGCTGCTGCTCTTGTAACCAGACGATGCCGGGGAGTCGGTCAGCCAGCTGATGTTCGACATCCAGGTGCCGGCATAGAAGCCGCTGGCATGGCTGTAGTCAAACCCACCTTGAAAGGCCGGATCGTTGTTGGTCTGCATCAGGCCACGGAAAATGTACTGGCTGTAGATGCCGGCATTGCCGGTCAGCGTGTGCGGCGAATCGGCGGCCGTTGCAAACGCGGGTACGAAAGCGCTGGCAACGAGTCCGGCGATGATGGTCTTCTTAAACATGTTTTTCCCTTTCAGTGTGTTGGCACATGTGCAATGAAACTGCGAGGGACGTTCAGCAGGTACCGTGCCAGATATAAATCCATTTAAAAACAATTAGTTATAAAACTTTTTGATTTGTAATCCCATCGTCATCGCACTAATGTGGTGCGGCCCTACTCACGGCCGCACCGCTTTGTGGCGCAGCCGCCCCAGTGTGATGCGTACATCGTGGAATCCGGGCTGCGCGGGGGAATGCTTGTTAAACTGGTTTACCAATGCCCGATGAGTATCCGTGAGGACCGCATGAACCCGAAACTGCTCGACGAAATCAACGAAAAAATGAAGGCCGTGCTGGCGCAGGGGCCGGCAGCCGACATCGAAAAAAACCTGCGGGCGCTGCTTGCCGGCGCGTTCAGCCGGCTGGATCTGGTGACGCGTGAAGAATTTGATGTGCAGCGTGAAGTTCTGCTGCGTACCCGGGCGAAGCTCGTTGAACTTGAAAAAAAGGTCGCGGCCCTGGAAACCGACACAAACCGGTCCCCGGTTTCCCGCTGATTTACGGATCGCTGAACCGGGTGCGCAACGGGGCTCCGGTCAGCCGCCGCCCGGCCACAACCGTTGAGTTGATTCCTGCCTTTTAAATCGGGTTGATCCCATTGTCCCTGGCCGTACTGTACAGCCGCGCCCTGTCGGGCATGGATGCTCCGCTGGTGACGGTGGAAGCCCATCTCGCCAACGGCTTGCCGAGCTTCACCATCGTCGGCTTGCCCGAAGCCGAGGTGAAAGAGGCCAAGGATCGCGTGCGTGCTGCGCTGCAGAATGCGCAGTTTGATTTTCCGGCGCGGCGCATCACCGTCAACCTGGCCCCGGCCGACCTGCCCAAGGAGTCGGGCCGCTTCGATCTGCCGATTGCGCTGGGCATCATCGCCGCTTCCGGACAAATACCGGATCGCGGCCTGCGTGATTATGAGTTCGCCGGCGAACTGGCGCTGACCGGCGAACTGCGTCCGGTGCGCGGTGCCCTGGCCATGGCGCTGGCGGTGGCCCGCGATGGCCGGGCCTTTGTGCTGCCGGCGGCAAATGCCGCGGAAGCGGCGCTGGCCGAAAAGGCCACGATCCATGCCGCGACTTCATTGGGTGAGGTTTGTGCCCACCTGGCCGGACGGGCAGCACTGCCGCGGACGACGCCGGCCGATTTTTCCGGCGAATCTGCGCATCCGGATCTGCTCGACGTCAAAGGCCAGAATCACGCCCGGCGCGCGCTGGAAATCGCCGCCGCCGGCGGCCACAGCCTGCTGATGGTGGGCCCGCCCGGTACCGGCAAGACCATGCTCGCGCAGCGCCTGCCCGGCCTGCTGCCGCCGATGACGCAGCAGGAAGCGGTGGAATCCGCGGCAATACAGTCGGTCGGCGCCAACGGTTTCGATGTCAGCGCGTGGAAACGGCGACCCTACCGCGCGCCGCACCACACAGCCTCGGCAGTGGCGCTGGTTGGTGGCGGCGGCAATCCGCGGCCCGGTGAAATCTCCATGGCCATGCACGGTGTGCTGTTTCTCGACGAATTGCCGGAGTTCGAGCGCCGCGTGCTGGAGGTATTGCGCGGGCCGCTGGAATCCGGGCGCATCACGGTGTCGCGCGCGGCGCGGCAGGCGGATTTTCCCGCGCAATTCCAGTTGGTTGCGGCAATGAATCCCTGTCCCTGCGGTTATCTTGGCCATTACAACGGGCGCTGCCGCTGCACGCCGGATCAGGTCGCGCGTTACCGCTCGCGCATTTCCGGACCGCTGCTCGACCGCATCGACCTGCAGATCGAAGTGCCGGCGCTGGCGCAGGAAGAACTCACGGGCGTCGCGGCCGGTGAATCCTCGGTTGCGGTGCGCGCCCGTGCAAGCGTCGCCCGCGAACGCGCGCTCGCCCGCCAGGGCAAACCCAACACCCAGCTCGCCACGCGCGAGATCGACCGCCATTGTGCGCCCGATACGCAGGGCCTCACCCTGCTCAAACAGGCGATCAGTCGCTTGGGGCTTTCAGCGCGCGCCTATCACCGCGTGCTCAAGGTGGCGCGCACCATCGCCGATCTGGCCGGCGCGGAGGCTGTGGCCGGCAACCATGTCGCCGAAGCCATCCAGTACCGCAGGCTGGACCGCGCGTGAGCACCGCGCCGCGTCACGCCGCGCCGATCACGCTGCCGGTGCTGGCCATGATCCTGGCGGCGCTGGCGATGATCGGGCCGTTTACGATCGACACGTATTTGCCGGCGTTTCCTTTCGTTGCCGCGGATCTGCGGGCGACGCCCGCGCAGATGCAGCAGACGTTGAGCCTGTATTTGTTCAGCGTGGCGCTGATGACCCTGTTTCACGGCACGCTGTCGGATTCCTTTGGCCGGCGCCCGGTCATACTCGCGAGTCTTGCGCTCTATGTGATTTCCGCGATCGGGTGTGCGCTGGCCTCTTCGCTGCCGCAACTGCTCTTCTGGCGCGCTGTGCAGGGCCTCTCGGCAGGAGCCGGCATCATCATCGGCCGCGCCATCATCCGCGACAGCCAGCAGGGCCACGAGGCGCAGCGGCTGATGTCGCTGGTGACCATGATTTTCGGCATTGCACCCGCCATCGCGCCGATCATCGGCGGCTGGCTGCAGAACGCGCTCGGCTGGCGCTCGATATTCTGGTTTCTTGCGCTGTACGGCATCGCCGTACTGGCTGCCGCGTGGCGGCGCCTTCCGGAAACGCATCCGGTCGCGGCGCGGCAGCCGTTTCATGCGCGGCCGCTGCTGCGCAACTACCTGAAGCTGGGCGGCAATCCGCAGCTGGTGCTGTTGTGTCTGGCGGTGGCGCTGAATTTTTCGGGATTTTTTCTCTACATCGTGTCGGCGCCGGCGGTGATTTACGACCTGTTGCATCTCTCCGCCACAGATTTTCCGTGGTTGTTTGTGCCGGGCATCGGCGGCGTCATGTTCGGTGCGTTTTTGTCCGGGCGGCTGGCCGGCCGGCTGACGCCCCGGCGCACAGTGCTGGCCGGGTATCTGACGATGAGCGGTGCCGCGGTGCTGAACATCGCCTACTGCGCGCTGTTTTCGCCGGCGCTGCCGTGGACCGTGCTGCCAGTGATGCTCTATACCATCGGCATGGCGCTGGCGATGCCCAGCCTGACGCTGCTGACCCTCGACCTCTATCCGCAACTGCGCGGCATGACGTCATCCCTGCAGGGCTTTGCCCACAGCCTGCTGGCCGGCATGACCGCCGGCGTGGTGTCGCCGCTGGTGTCGGGCAGCGCGCTGACGCTGGCGCTGACCATGGGCGGGTTGATGCTGGCCGGCGGGTGCGCGTGGCTGCTGTCCCGGCGGCTGGCGGACCGGCACGGAGCCGGATGATGAGAGAGGAATGAGGAGCGGAACCCCCGGGCCCGCAAGCGCGGAATAGGGCGGTTCCAGCCCCCTTAATCAGCGGTTTGCGTCCGCCCGATGTACTGGTAGCCTGCCAGCTCCGCCCTTTTTTTAGGTTGTTTTACGCGCTGCCGATACGCCGGGCCGCGCCCCGCGTCCGCTTTCCAGGCATCCAGTGAATTCCAGCAACCATCCGCTTTCCCGGTTTTCTAGACCTGCGGTCTTTTCCCGCCATGCGGTCGAATGGGCGGTCGTCGCCGCCGCCGGACTGCTGATCGTCGCGGTCATCACCGCGGCGTGGCTGTCGTATCGCAACCACAGCACGGCCGAGCGCGAATTTGCGCTGCGTCACGCGGACGACGTGGCGCTGGTGCTGGAGGTGCATGCCCGAAACACCTTGCTCGGCGTGGATGATGCGGTGCGCCGCCTGAAGCAGGTTTTTGAACGCGACGGCATGCGTACCAATGTCGCGCACCTCAAGCAGGAATTCAGGGATATTGCCGATGCCATTGCCGTGGTGTCGGTGGCTGATTCCGCCGGACGCCTGATACTCAGCAGCCTGCTGATTCCGCCGGACGCCGGCATTGCCGATCTGGCGCATTTCCGCGTCCATGTCGAGCGTGATACCGGCCAGATCTTTGTCAACAAGCCCGTGCTGGGGCGGGTGTCGGGGAAATGGTCATTCCACCTGACCCGGCGCATCAACAAGCCCGACGGGTCGTTTGGCGGCGTGGCGATCATCGCCGTGGATCTCTCGTACTGGGACCGGTTGTTGCAGGAGGGGCGTTTCGGCACGGCCGGGGTGATCGCGCTGATCGGGCGCGACGGTGCCGCACGCGCGGTGTTCAGTCGCGGTTCTGACGACAAGCATGCGCTGATGCAGGCCGACTGGACGTTCATGGTCCAAGCGGCTGACGCGGCGGCGGGGCGCGGCGGCAGGACTGTTGCGCCGATGGCGGGGAGCGCGCCGGCCGGAAACTGGGTTTATCGTGAAACGGAAAAACTCCCGCTGCTGGTCGCGGTGAGCGTGGACGAGAAAAGCGTGGCTGCCCGCCTCAACGACGTGCGGACCCGGTATATCGGCGGCGTTGTGGTAATGGTGTTGCTGATCGTGCTGTTGGCCGCCGGCTTGTTGCGGTTTTTCTCGCGCCAGCGGCAGCATGCCGCGGAAACGGCGCGCATGGTCGATGCGTTGCGGCAGAGCGAGGAGCTGTACCGGCA
>CAMBCD010000144.1 GCA_945863085.1 Bordetella parapertussis | reverse complement strand
GAGGCTGCGACGAGACCTTACCTGACGGTAAGGCGAGGAGCAACGCAGCGCCCGACGCAGTCAGGGCAAGTCTGACGATTTTGCAGGGAATCCTTAATAACTGGTGGGCCAGGTGCGCATGAGATGCTGTCCCACACCACCCGACATGCGCATACGATGCACTTCAAGCATGCGGATCAGCCAGTCGCGGGTGTCACGCGGGTCGATGACGTCCTGCGCGGTGTAGATCGCCGCCATGTCGTAAGGCGAAGTGCCTTTGGACATTTTGGCGACGGCATCCTTGAATTTGTCCGGCTCTTTTTCCGGATCGACACCAAACACCACCTTGGCGCCGAAATCGGGTTTCATGAAGCTGATCTCCGCAGTGACCCAGCACGCCAGTTCATCGGTATTGCCACCGGCGCCCATGTTGGACACCGCGAGGCCGTAACTCTTGCGCACGATCACCGAGATTTTCGGCACGGTGACCAGGGTCATCGCATTGAGCCAGTTCATCACCTTGCCGGTGACGCCCTGCTGTTCACCTTCCATGCCGATCAGAAAACCCGGCTGGTCGACCAACAGCACGATCGGGATGTTGAAGGAGTCACACAGCACAAAAAATGACTGCACCTTGCGGCAGGCGTCGGCATCGATGGCGCCGCCCTTGAACAGCGGGTTGTTGGCGATGATGCCCACCGACTTGCCGTCCAGCCGCGCCAGTGCGGTGACCAGTGTTTTGCCGAAACGCGCTTTCATTTCGAACATTGAGCCGCGATCGACAATGCACTGGATCACCTTGCGCATGTCGTAGACCTGGTTGGGCGACTCCGGGATCAGCTTCATGACGTCCCTGATGGCGTCATCCGAACCCTCCGGCACGGGATATTCCGGCGGCGGCTGCATGTTGTTCGACGGCAGGTAGGACAGGAACTGCTTGATGGCGTCGATTGCCTGTTCGTCGGTATCCACCACCTGGTCGACGATGCCGCTGACGTCGGCATGCACGCGCCAGCCGCCGAGCTCTTCGCCGTCGCATTGTTTGCCGGTAGCCATGGAAATCAGCCGCGGGCTGGACACCGCCATGATCGCACCCTTGCGCATCACGCAAAAATCCGACATCGAGCCGTACCAGGCCGATGAGCCGTAACAATGGCCGAGCACACCAGCAGCCCACGGCACCTCGCGCATGCGCAGGTATTCCTGCGGATCGTCCTTGGAGCCGATGGAGGACGCGCCCATCACGTCGGGCATGCGTGCCCCTGTGGATTCACCGAGAAACACCAGCGGGATGCCGCGTTTTTTCGCGACCCCTTTCATGTGCTTCAATTTGCGGATATTGATCTGTGCGCTGGACGCGCCCTTGACCGTGAAGTCGTTGGACACCACCGCGGCCTCACGACCGTTGATGCGCCCATAACCGGCTACCTTGCCATCCGCCGGTGTGCTGGCTTTGTCTTCCGGGCGATTCGATACGGCATGCAGGCCGGATTCGCTGAACGAACCGGCATCGAACAGGCGGGCTATGCGTTCCCGCGCATTGAGCAGCCCCTGGGCCTTGCGTTCCGCCAGTTTCTCCGGCCCGCCCATGCCCAGCGCCCGCTGTTTGCGCGCATCAAGTTCCCTGATCAGTTCTTCAAAAGCCATATCAGAGTTTCACGCCGAGATTGCGCACCAGTTCACCCCATTGTTTGATACCACTGCGCATCGACTCGCGCAATTGTTCCGGCGTGCCGCCCGCCGGTTCGGTGCCGTCCGCAGCAAACGCCGCCTTGACCTCGGGTCGCGCCAACACCGCGTTGATGTCCTTGTTGAGTTTGGCAATCACCGACGGGGGCGTTTTGGCAGGGGCCAGCACGGCAAACCAGGTCGCTGCCGAATACCCGGGCAGACCGGCTTCGGCCACAGTTGGCACCTCGGGTAATAGAGGGGAACGCTGCGGCGAAGTCACGCCGAGCACGCGCAGTCGGCCGCTTTTGATTTGCGGCAAAGCGACAGGAAACGGCGCAAATGACAGCTGGATCTGCCCGCTCATCACGTCAGTAACCGCGGGATTGGCCCCTTTGTACGGAATATGCGCCATCTGAATGCCGGTCAGTGCCTTGAAGTGTTCGGCGAACAGGTGGTTCCAGGTACCGTTGCCGGCAGAGCCGTAATTCAGCTTGCCGGGATTGGCCTTGGCATAGGCAATCAGCTCACTGACGTTTTTCACCGGCAGGCCAGGATTGACCACAAGTAGTCCGGGCGGTTGCGATACCAGCACCACCGGCGCCAGATCTTTCAGCGGGTCATAACCGAGTTTCGAAAACAGGCTGGGGCCGACGAGGATGTTGCCGAACGACGCCAGCGCAATCGTATAACCGTCGGCTGGTGCCTTGGACAACATTTCGACACCCACCGTACCGCCGGCACCGGCACGGTTGTCGACAACCACCTGCTGGTTCCAGGCCTCGGTCAGTTTTTGCGCGATCAGCCGGCCCTGCACATCAGTGTTGCCGCCGGGTGCAAACGGCACAATGAAGCGGACAGGCCGTGTCGGGTAATTCTGCGCAGCAACCTGCGAGATGACGGTAAACGCCGCGACGACGGCAATGATGATTTTGTGCAACATGTCCACTCCTCCTGTGGGGGGGCCGGCTTGATGATGCGCCGGCTTGTGTTTCAGTAACTGGTCGGCCAGTTGCGCAGCAGATGTTGGCCCACGCCGTTATTCATGCCCTTGCGATGCACTTCCAGCGTGCGGATCAGCCAATCACGGGTGTCGCGCGGATCGAGCACATGCTGCGCTTCGTAAAGCTCGGCCAGGCCCCACGCGGAAGTATCACGCTCGACTTCGGCTTTCAGCTTGGCGAATTTTTCCGGGTCGTCCTGCTGTTTGACACCATAGAGTACGTTGACGGATATCGCCGGATCCATGAATCCGAGATCAGCCATCGGCCACACCGCGACTTCATCGGCATTTTTTCCGCCGGCCATATTGATGAAGGCCTGGCCGTAGTTCTTGCGCATGATGATGGTCAGCTTGGGCACGGTGACCTGGCTCAGCGCGTTCATCCAGTTGATGACCTTGCCCGGCATGCCGCGGATTTCACCTTCGACGCCGATCAGGAAACCCGGCACCTCGACCATGAACACCAGCGGTATGTTGAAGGAATCGCAGAGCACCATGAAGCTGATGACTTTCTGCACCGCATCGGCATCGAGTGCGCCGCCCTTGTACATCGGGTTGTTGGCGATGAAGCCGGTACTTTTGCCGTCGACCCGCGCCAGCATGGTGGTGATCGATTTGCCGTAGCGTTCCTTCAGTTCGAAGCAGGAATCCTTGTCGGCGACAGCAGCGATGATCTTGCGCACGTCGTAGACCTTGGTGCGCGACTCCGGCAGGATGTCGAAGATGTTTTTGCAGGCCTTGTTCGAACCTTCCGGCACGGGAACCTCGGGCGGCGCCTGCATGTTATGGCTGGGCAGGTAGGACAGAAATTTTTTGATCGCATCCATCGCCTGCTGGTCGGTGTCCACCGCCATGTCGGCGAGCCCGGACACGCCCGTCAGCAGTTTCCAGCCGCCGAGGTCCTCGGCTTCAATCGTCTTGTTGATTGCAATCGAAGTCACATTGGGACTGGCAATGGCCATGATCGCGCCTTTGCGCATCACAACAAAATCCGACATCGCGGAATACCAAGTCGATGAACCGTAACACTGGCCGAGCAAGGCTGAGCACCAGGGCGATTCCCGCAGGCGCTGGTACTCGGTCGGATCCTGGGCAATGATCGCGCGGCCGGCGGAACCCATGCGATCGGGCATGCGCGCGCCCGAAGATTCGCCGAGCATCACCAGCGGCATGCCGCGTTTGGTCGCGACCTGCTTCACATGTTTGATCTTTTTCATGTTGATCACCGCGCTGGAGGCGCCAAGCACGGTGAAGTCATTCGAGATCAGGCCGATTTCGCGGCCGGCGATTTTGGCGAAGCCGGCGACTTTGCCGTCAGCGGGGGTCTTGTGTTTGACCTCGGGGCGGTTGCTGCGGGCGAAACGACCGGATTCGATGAAGGAATCCGGATCGATCAGGTAATCGATGCGCTCACGGGCATTGAGATGGCCTTCGGCCTTGCGTTTGGCGAGCTTTTCCGGCCCGCCCATACCCATCACTTCTTCGGTTCTTTGTTTGTATTCTTCGATCAGTTTTTCGAACGCCACGGCAATTCCTCTTGTTTCAGCACGGATTTAGGCAGATTTGGATGTTTGAAGCATAGCTTGGGGCCTTTATTGTCGTCAAGAAGATTGTTAACAATCAGACAAGAAAGTTGCGTCATGGTCAGCCCAGACCATCGCCTGCGGTTCTCAGCTCTTCAGCAGGTGCCGGGCAATTACCAATTGCTGGATCTGGCTGGTACCTTCAAACAAGCGGAACAAGCGCACATCGCGATACAGGCGTTCAACGGCCGAGACCTGCATATAACCCGCACCCCCGTGGATCTGCACTGCGCGATCAGCCACACGACCAACCATTTCCGCAGCAAACAGTTTGGCGCAGGACGCCTCCATGGTGATGTTCTCTCCGCCGTCCTTTTTGCGTGCGGCCTCGAGCACCATGCTGCGTGCCGCATATATCTCTGCCTTGGAATCGGCGAGCATGGCCTGGATCAGCTGGAATTCGGCAATCGGTTTGCCGAACTGCTGCCGTTCCTTCGCATAACGCAGCGCTTCGTCGAGCAGGCGTTCCGCAGCGCCGGTACACACCGCGGCGATATTGAGTCGCGCCTTGTCGAGCACTTTCATCGCGGTCTTGAAACCCATGCCCGCCTGCCCGCCGATGATGCTGGTCGCCGGCACCCGCACATTGTCAAAAATAACGTCAGCGGTATGTGACCCGCGCTGGCCCATCTTGCGGTCGTACGGGCCGACGCTGAGCCCCGGCGTGTTGCGCTCGACGATGAAGGCCGACACGCCCTTGGCATCCTTCGACTGCAGGTCGGTGCGTGCCATCACGGTAAACACACCGGCTTCCGGCGCATTGGTGATGTAGCGTTTTGTTCCGTTCAGCAGGTAATGCTCGCCGTCGCGGCGCGCGGTGGTTTTCAGCGAACCGGCATCGGAACCGGACTCGGGTTCGGTCAGCGCAAAGGAACCGGTGATTTCGCCGGAGGCCAGCCGCGGCAGGTATTTCTGTTTTTGTTCGGCGGTGCCATCGATGACGATGCCCTGGGCGCCGATGCCGGTGTTGGTGCCGATACGCGAACGGAACACCGGCGATGCGTAACACAGCGCCATCGAGGTCAGCACTTCTTCTTCGCTGGTAAACCCGAGACCGCCGTATTCCTCGGGAATGGTCAGCCCGAACAGGCCCATGGTGCGCATGTCGGCGACGATATCCGCTGGGATTTCATCAGTTTCGGTGACTTCTTCCTCGCGCGGAATCAGTTTCTCGCGCACCAGGCGCGAAACTGTGTCGAGCAGGATGTTGAAAGATTCGGGATCGCGAATCATGAAGAACCTGTTTATGGGTAACTGGTAATTGGTGAATGGTAACTGGTTAACGCCGGAAAAATGCCCCCCAATCACCAGTCACCAGTCACCAGTCACCAGTCACCAATTACTGCAATTCGACCTTGGCATCCTTGATTACCTTGGCCCACTTCGCGATTTCGGATTTGATCAGCGCTGCGAATTCTACCGGCGTGCTGCCCACCGGTTCTCCGCCCAGTTCGGAGATGCGCTTGCTGACATCGGGCAGCTTCAGGATGCGCGCAGTCTCGGCGGACAATTTGTTGACAATGTCTTTCGGCGTGCCGGCCGGCGCCAGCAGGCCGAACCAGGCCCCGGAGTCATAACCCGGCACACCGGCCTCGGCGATGGTCGGCAACTCGGGTGCGGCGCTGGAGCGTTTGGCCGGACTGATTGCCAGCGCGCGGATCTTGCCGGCCTTCACTTGCGGCAGATAGGGCGGCATGTTGTCGATGGTCACCGCGATCTGTCCGCCCATCACGTCGGCAAGCACGCCGGCGCTGCCCTTGTACGGAATGTGTACGAGGTTGGTACCGGTCATGCTTTTGAACAGTTCCATCGACAGGTGCGCGGTGCTGCCGTTGCCGGGTGAACCGTAGGACAGCTTGCCGGGATTGGCCTTGGCGTGGGCAATCAAGTCTTTGACGTTCTTGAACGGCAGTGCGTTATTGACGACCATGATATTGGGCACCATCGCGACCAGGCTCACCGGCGCAAAATCCTTGACCGGATGCCAGTTCAGCTTGCGGTACAGGCTGACGTTGATGCCATGGGTGCCGGCCGTACCCATGATCAGCGTATGGCCGTCCGGGTTGGCTTTGGCAGCGACTTCGGTGCCGATGTTGCCGGCGGCACCGGCGCGGTTGTCGACGATCACCGGCTGGCCCCAGCTTTCGGACATTTTCTGACCGACAAGTCGCGCCAGGATGTCGGTGGCTCCGGCAGGCGTGTAGGCAACGATGATGCGGATCGGCTTGGTGGGATAGGGCGTTGCGGCCTGGGCCGTGATTGCCACGGTCGCAGTGATTGCGACAGACAGCGCATGCAGTAACGGTTTCATCAGGTTCTCCTCCGGACGAAAGACAGGGGATACAGCGTATTGCAGATTACCCTGCTTTACCGCGCCTGAGCAGGGTCAGCGTCTTGTTTTTGGGATCAACACGCACCAGGTCACCGGTGCGGATGTGGTCATACGGGTTCGCCGACCAGCCCTCGGTGATGGTGATGCCGGCAAACACGGCGCCCTGTACCATCACCGGATTGGTGACGCCGAATACGAAGGCTTTGGGCGCAATGCCCTTGTGCTGAATGTCGTAGAACGCCCAGCCGGCGGCTATGCCACCCTTGGCGCTGGGCGTGATCAGGATCTTGCCCTTGATGTTGTGACCCTCAAGCGCGTGCCCTGGCCGCGAAATCAGGCCGCTCCAGCGGTCGAGGTCGTAACGCGGCGAGAATCCTTCCGTTGAAACCAGCGCTTCGCC
>CAMBCD010000143.1 GCA_945863085.1 Bordetella parapertussis | reverse complement strand
TGTCAGCGTGCGCGAAAATTTGGAGGTGCCGTCACCGCGCGCGACAAAATAAAGTGCGTTGCTGGGCGCGGGATTCAACGTGGCGCGCAAGGCTTCAAGTCCAGGCATGGCTATGGGTGTGGGGGGCAGGCCGGCACGGGTGTACGTATTGTACGGGGTATCGGTGGTCAGATCGCTTTTGCGGATGTTGCCGTTGAAAGATTCGCCCATGCCATAAATCACTGTCGGATCGGTCTGCAACAACATGCCGATGCGCAGTCGGTTGATGAATACCGCGGCGACCAGCCCGCGCTCTTCCGGCTTGCCGGTTTCCTTTTCGACGATGGATGCGAGGATCAGCGCCTCCATCGGCGATTTCAGCGGCAGGCCGGGAGCGCGACGCTCCCATTCCTGGTTGAGATGGCGAACCATCAACTGGTGTGCCCGGCGCAGGATCGACAGGTCGCTGGTGCCTTCACTGAAATGATAGGTATCAGGAAAAAACCAGCCTTCGCCCGAAGGCTGGGGGATTTCCAGTTTTTCCAGAAGCTCCGTTTCCGTCAGCGCAGCCGTTTCGGCGCGTATTTTCGGGTTGTCCTGCAGTGCCTTGCGCATCTGCTTGAAAGTCCAGCCCTCAACGAAGGTGATTGCAATGAGGGTTACGTCGCCCCGGGTCATTCGTTGCAGCAGACTCAACGGGGTCAATGGGCGTGAAAATTCGTAATTGCCCGCCTTCAGTTTTGCCGATTCGCCGAGCACCCGTGCCAGCAGTTCGAACGGTTCGGGGCGACTGATTACACCCATTTTCGTGAGCTGGCTGGCCACGTTCCTGAGGCTGTTGCCCGCGCGCAATTCGAAAGTGACGGGCGATGTTTCAAACCGCAGCTCTTCATTTGCGTAGTAATACAGTCCGGCGGCGCAGGCTGCCACCAGCAATAACCCGGACCAGATCAGGAATTTAATGAAGCGGAGGATCGAGTGCATCCAGCCATTTTCGCACGAGCAGTGCGACCTTGAAGTCCGACCACCGGCGCTGCTCCAGCGCAGCGACCGGCCACACGCCAATCAGGCTGTTGACCAGAAATACTTCCGTCGCGGCTTCCAGTCGCTGGGGGTTGACCGGTTCGATAAGGCAATGCAGGCCATTGCGAACAGCCGCAGCGATGACCAGATCGCGCGTGACGCCAGCCACACCGCAGTGCGACAGGTCCGGCGTGACCAACGCGCCGTCTTCGACCATAAAAACATTGCAGCGCGTGCCCTCAATGACATTGCCCGATACATCCAGCAGCAGGCCTTCGGCGATTGCGGGATCCTTCCATTCAGCGCGGGCCAGCACGTTTTCCAGCCGGTTCAGGTGTTTGATGCCAGCCAGCCGGGGCTGCACCGCAAGCCGCAACTTGCACACCAGCACGCTGATGCCCTGCTCCGGCCAGTGCTGTGGATATTCCGGTAGCGGATTGGCAGAAACAACTCGACGCGACTGTGGATTTTCAGGGGCAGCATAACCACGCCCGCCGCTGCCACGGGTCACGGTGATGCGCAGTGCGCAATCCGGCAATTGTGCTGCAATGGTGTGGAGGTCCCGGTGCAGGTCAGATTCAGCTGGTGCTGAGATACCCAATGCGTTGCAGTCTGCCGCCAGTTTGGCGTACTGCTGTGGCCACCATTGCGCTCGGCCGTTGCGCATGGCCAGCGTGCGGAACACGCCGTCGCCGTAGGTAAAACCGCGGTCATCGGCAGGAACGGCATTTGCCGGCAAACCATCGACCAGTATCATCGGCATGCCGTCGCTTTCGCCCGTTGCTTCCGCTGCATCGACCGGCAGGATGCCGGAGGAGAAATTCAGATCTTGCGGAACACCAGACTGCCGTTGGTGCCGCCGAAGCCGAAGGAGTTGGAAAGCGCGACATCGATTTTCATCGGGCGCGCAGTGTTCGGTACGTAATCCAGATCGCACTGCGGATCCTGGTTGACCAGGTTGATGGTTGGCGGCGCGACTTGATCGCGAATCGCCAGCACCGAAAATACCGCTTCAATGCCGCCGGCGGCACCGAGCAAGTGGCCGGTCATCGACTTGGTCGAACTGACCGCCAGTTTTTTGGCATGGGCACCAAAGCAGTTTTTGACCGCAATCGTTTCGGCAATATCACCCAGCGGCGTTGATGTTCCGTGGGCATTGATGTAATCGACCTGGTCGTGACTGAGGCCGGCATTGCGCAATGCACCGTTCATACAGCGCACGGCACCCGCACCGTCTCCACAGGGCGCGGTGATGTGGTGGGCATCGGCACTCAGTCCGTAACCCGCCAGTTCACAATAAATCCGCGCACCGCGTTTTTTCGCATGTTCGTATTCTTCGAGCACCAGCACGCCGGCGCCCTCGCCCATCACAAAACCATCGCGGTCCTTGTCCCAGGGGCGGCTGGCCGCGGCCGGGTCGTCGTTGCGCGATGACAAGGCGCGGGCAGCGCAGAAACCGCCGATGCCCAGCGGGGAAACCGTGGATTCAGCGCCGCCGGCAATCATGATGTCGGCGTCGCCGTATTCGATCAGCCGGCCGGCTTCGCCGATGCTGTGGTTGGCCGTTGTGCAGGCCGTGACCACTGCAATATTCGGCCCCTGCAGCTTGTACATGATCGACAGCTGGCCGGAGATCATGTTGATGATCGAGCCCGGCACAAAAAACGGTGAAATTTTGCGCGGCCCGCCTGCCAGCAGCGCGTTATGTGTTTCCTCGATCAGTGGCAGACCGCCGATGCCGGAGCCGATGCAGACGCCGATCATCTCGCGATTGAGCTTGTCGAGGTCCAGGCCGGCGTCCTTGATGGCATCAATGCCGGCAGCGAGACCATAATGAATGAAAGTGTCGAAGCGCCGTGCTTCCTTTACCGGCAGATATTGGGCCGGATCAAAACCTTTAACCTCGCCGGCAATCTGCGAGGTATACCCGGAAGCATCAAAGCGGGTGACCTTGGTAATGCCGGATTTTCCGGCGGTGATGTTCGACCAGGATTCGGTCAGGCCGATACCGACCGGGGAAATGATCCCCAGTCCGGTCACGACGACTCTGCGGGTGCTTGGACGCGGCATGTTTTAAATGCGGAGGGAGCGCGACCGCGCTCCCTGGGCTGTGAGATTGACGGCAGCGGAAGAGAAAAATCCCCTCCCGCGGAACTTACGCCTTCAGGTGCGACTTGATGTAATTAGAAGCCTGCTGCACGGTGGTGATTTTTTCGGCTTCATCATCGGGGATTTCGGTCTCGAATTCCTCTTCCAGCGCCATTACCAGCTCGACCGTATCCAGCGAGTCGGCGCCGAGGTCGTTGACGAAGGATGACTCGTTCTTGACGTCAGCCTCGTTGACGCCCAGTTGCTCGGCAACAATCTTTTTAACGCGTTGCTCGATATTTTCCATCTAAGTCCCCTTTCGTATGACGTGATGATGTTTGGATCCGTCCGTAACCGCAGCAAAGCCGCCGGATGATCCCGTAAAAGCGTGAATTTTACCACAAACCGGATTTAAAAATATCTTTAAAAACAATATCTTAACTCTTAATGCTGGAGGCTGACCGCAGACCGGCTGCCGCGCATTCTAGCCCATATGCATGCCGCCGTTCACATGCAGTGTGCAACCGGTGACATAAGAGGCGGCGTCAGACGCCAGATAAGCCACTGCTCCGGCAACATCGGCCACCGTGCCGAGACGCCCGAGAGGAATCTGCCCGACCAGGCCTGTGCGCTGAGCTTCGTCCAGCGCCCGTGTCATATCGGTGTCGATAAAACCCGGGGCGACGCAGTTCACGGTGATATTGCGGCTGCCCACCTCCCGCGCCAGTGCCCGGGAAAAACCTTCGACCCCGGCCTTGGCTGCCGCATAGTTGCTCTGCCCGGCATTGCCCATGGCACCGATCACGGAAGTCACGTTGATGATGCGGCCGGTGCGCGCCTTCATCATGCTGCGCATGACGGCCTTGGACAAACGATAAACTGATTTGAGGTTGGTCGACATGATTGCGTCCCATTCCTCTTCTTTCATGCGCATCAGCAGGTTGTCGCGGGTGATCCCGGCATTGTTAACCAGGATGCCCACGTCACCCCACTGCTGCTGGATCGCCGCCAGCGTTGCATCCACCTGCGCCGGATCGTTGACGTCCATCGAATAACCGGCGCCGGTTATGCCCGCGGCCGCGAGTTCCTTGGTAATGCCTTCGGCACCTGCCGCCGTGGTCGCCGTGCCGGCAACCGTGGCGCCTGCCATGCCCAGTGCCAATGCAATGCCCTGGCCGATGCCGCGTGATGCACCGGTCACCAACGCAACCTTGCCTTTTAATGTGCTCATCGCAACGCCTCCATGGTTTGCTGCAGCGATGCTGGATCGGTAACCGCATATCCCTGCAGGCCGCCTTCGATGCGTTTGGTCAGTCCGGCCAGCACCTTGCCCGGGCCGCACTCTACAACATGCGTCACACCCTGCGCGGCAAATGCACGCACGATTTCCACCCAGCGCACGGGGTTGCAGGCCTGGCGAGCCAGTGCATCCTTGATCTGCGCGGGATCTGTCACTGTCGCCACATCGACATTGTTGATGATTGCAATCTGCGGAGTGCGGAACACCACGGTTTGCAGGCGCTCCTGCAAGCGGTCAGCAGCGGGTTTCAGAAGTGAGGAGTGGAATGGCGCACTGACCGGCAGCATGACTGCACGCTTGGCGCCACGTGCCTTTGCGGCCTCAGCACCACGTTCGACTGCAGCCTTGTGACCGGCAATGACCACCTGGCTCGGCGCGTTGAAGTTGACCGGTTCGACGACTTCACCTTGTGCAGCTTCGGCACAGGCCGCGCGCACTGCGTCATCGTCCAAGCCAAGGATCGCCGCCATCGCACCGGTGCCCACCGGTACCGCTTCCTGCATTGCCTGTGCGCGAAACCGCACCAATGGCACGGCATCGGCGAAAGCCAGCACCCCCGCGGCCACCAGCGCCGTGTATTCGCCAAGACTGTGTCCCGCAACAAAGGCCGGCGCCGGCCCGCCGGCTTCCTGCCAGGCAAGGTACATTGCATAGGCAGCGGTCAGCATCACCGGTTGGGTATTTACCGTCGCGTTCAATTCTTCGGAGGGCCCTGTCGCCACCAGTTGCCACAAATCTTGCCCCAGCGCGGCCGAAGCCTCGGCGAAGGTATCGCGCACGATTTTGCTGTCGGCAAAACCCTGCATCATGCCCACGGACTGCGAGCCCTGCCCCGGAAATACCAAAGCCAGTTTCATTTTTTAAAGGATCCTTGCCACTTGCTCATTTACCATTTAATTAACACCGCGCCCCAGGTAAAACCGCCACCAACACCTTCGAGCATCACATGCTGCCCCGGCTTGATGCGTCCGTCGCGCACCGCTTCATCCAGTGCCAGCGGCACCGAAGCCGCTGAGGTATTGGCATGGCGGTCCACTGTCGTAATCACCCGCTCCATCGACAGGCCGAGTTTTTTTGCCGTGGCCTGGATGATGCGGATATTGGCCTGGTGCGGAATCAGCCAGTCGATATCGGATTTTTGCAGTCCGGCAGCGGTGAGTGTTTCCAGCGCCACCTCTTCCAGTACTTTTACCGCAAACTTGAATACTGCCGTGCCATCCATCTGCAGCAACGGCCGGCCGCTGACTTTGCCCCCGCACACACTGCCCGGCACCGAGAGGATGTCGGCATGGCTGCCGTCGGCATGCAGGCGCGCGGCGAGGATGCCGGGCTCGGTGCTGCGCTTGAGCACCACTGCACCCGCGCCGTCGCCAAACAGCACGCAGGTACCCCGATCCTGCCAGTCGAGTATCCGTGAATAGATTTCAGCGCCAACAACCAGAATATGTTCGTATTGTCCGGAACGCATGAACTGATCAGCCGTGGCCAGTGCGTAAACAAAACCGCTGCACACCGCCTGTACGTCGAAGGCCGGCATGCCTTTTACGCCGAGCTTGGCCTGCAGCAGGCAGGCCGTGCTCGGGAACACCATATCCGGCGTGGTGGTGGCGACAATGATCAGGTCAAGTTTGTCTGCCGTGATTCCGGCCATCTCCAGCGCGCGCTGCGAGGCCTTGAGCGCCAGATCGCTGGTGGTTTCATTGTCCGCGGCAATGTGGCGCTGGCGGATGCCGGTACGCTGCTGTATCCATTCGTCTGAAGTCTCGACCACTGCAGCCAGGTCCGAGTTGGTCAGGATTTTTTCCGGCAGATAACTACCGGTGCCGATGATGCGTGAATGGATAACCGTCATGCCGACAGGACTTTCTGCTCCAGTACCGCCATGCGTTCGCTGATGTGCGCCAGAACGCCGGTGCGGACTTCGTTGATTGCGTGTTCGATGGCAAAACCGAAGGCAAATGCATCGGCCGAGCCGTGGCTCTTGATGACAAGGCCACGCAGGCCGAGCAGGCTGGCGCCATTGGAGCGACGATGATCCACGCGTTTCTTGAATGCCTTGAGCACCGGCATCGCGATCAGCCCCAGCAGTTTGGTGAGCAGATTTCTGCCGAATTCCTCGCGCAGGTAAGTGCCGAGCATCTGTGCCAGGCCTTCTGAGGTTTTCAGTGCGACGTTGCCGACAAAGCCGTCGCAGACCACGACGTCGGTTTCGCCCTGGTAAATGTTTTCGATGTTGCCGTGGAAATTGAGACCGCTGGCGCGCAGCAGCACCGCTGCCTCTTTGACGACCTCGTTACCCTTGATGTCTTCCTCGCCGATGTTCAGCAGTCCCACCGTGGGCCGCACCTTGTGTTCGACGGAGGCGACCAGTTCAGCGCCCATGATGCCGAATTGCAGCAGGTGTTCTGCAGTGCAGTCGACGTTGGCGCCAAGATCGAGAATATGGGTATGCCCTTTTAACGTGGGCAACATGGTGGCGATGGCCGGCCGGTCGATGCCGGGCAAGGTCTTGAGCACAAACCGCGAAATCGCCATCAGCGCACCGGTATTGCCAGCGCTGACGCAGGCCTGCGCATCACCGCTTTTGACCAGGTCAATGGCGACGCGCATAGAGGAATCTTTTTTGCCACGCAGTGCATTGGCCGGCGGCTCATCCATGGTCACGACTTCGGTGGCATGGTGCACCCGCAGCCGGTCTCCGGCGATGACGCCGGCACGTTTCAATTCAGCCAGGATTTGATC
>CAMBCD010000142.1 GCA_945863085.1 Bordetella parapertussis | reverse complement strand
CCCTCACCTTTACCCGCGGCGGACGCAAGGTCACCGGTTATCCGGCGCTGGCGGATGAGGGCGACAGCGTGGCCATCCAGTTGTTCGACGTCGAAGCCGCGGCGCAGGCAGCTATGCGCAGCGGCATCGTGCGCCTGACGCGCATCGTGCTCAAGGAGCAGATGCGCCAGCTCGAAAAAAACCTGCGCGGCTTCGAGCAGGCGGCGCTGCAGCTGCGCGCTGTCGCCAATGTCGATGAGCTGCGCGCCGACCTGATCAGTGCGATCTGCGACCGCGCCTTCATCGGCGACGACGAACTGCCGCGTGGACTGAAGGCGTTTGAGGATCAGGTCAAACGCGCGCGCACACGGCTGCCGGCCGTCAATGAAGCGGCGTGCCGGATATTCGCGACCATCGCCACGGAACATCACCAGTTGTCGCTGACGCTGGCCGCGGCGAAGGGCACTGTTGCGCGCGCCGCCAACGATATCCGCGCGCAGCTCCAGCGCCTGGTCTACAAGGGATTTTTCGAGGCCACGCCATGGCCGCAGCTGTCGCAACTGCCGCGTTACCTGCAGGCGATGCGCATGCGGCTCGCCAAATTCCCGGCGAACGCCGAACGCGACGCCAAACATTCGGCGAGCATCGCCCAGCTCTGGGGCCGTTACGAAATGCGCTTCGACCAGCAGCAGAAGGCCGGCATGGTCGATCCGCGGCTCGCCGAATTCAGGTGGCACATCGAGGAGCTGCGCGTGTCGCTTTATGCGCAGGAACTGAAAACGCCGTATCCGGTGTCGTACAAACGGCTCGACAAGCTGTGGAGCCTGATGGGTTAGCGACCTGCGGTGATTCAATTACACTGCATGATTACCGTATCAGAAGATTCCAGAACATGAACAACACGCCCCGCACAGTTCCGCTGCTGTTTACACCAATCCAGCTGCGTTCCATCGTTTCCCGCAACCGCATCGTGAGTTCGCCGATGTGCCAGTACCTGTCGGACGACGGCGCCCCGGAGGAGTGGCAACTGGTGAATTTCGGCCGTTTTGCAATGGGTGGCTGCGGCATCGTCTTTGGTGAAGAAACCGCCGTCGAGGCACGTGGCCGCAAAACCCACCACTGTGCCGGCATATACAAGGACAGCCACATCGCGGCCTACCGCCGCATCAACGATTTCATCCGCGCCCAGGGCGCGGTGCCCGCGATCCAGCTCGGCCACTGCGGCCGGCGCGCCTCCCAGCATGGTCCGCTGAAGGATCGTGCCGCGCTGACCGAGGCCGAACGGCCCTGGCAGGGCATCTCGCCCAGCCCCTTGCCGCCAACGCCGGACGGCGTGATTCCGCGTGAGATGGACATGGACGACATCCGCGCCACCATCAAGGCCTGGCGTGAAGCTGCGCAACGATCGATCGATGCCGGCTATGACATCTGTGAAATCCACGGCGCCCACGGTTACCTGATCCACCAGTTCCTGTCGCCGTTGTCGAACAAACGTACGGATGCCTACGGTGGCAGCCTCGAAAACCGCATGCGTTATGCACTTGAAGTCGTCGAGGCAGTGCGCGCTGTCTGGCCTGCGGACCGGCCATTGTTTTTCCGCAGTTCGGCGGTCGAAGGTCCGGGTGGTGTCTGGGGCATCGAGGAAACGCTGGCACTGGTGCGTCAACTGAAACAGCGCGGCGTGGACATGGTCGATTGTTCTTCCGGCGGCATCGCCCTCGGCGGCGAGGGCGGTTTGTCCGCGGTTCCCCGCGTGCCGGGTTTTCAGGCGGGATACGCCAGCGAAATCCGGTGCGCGACCGGCATGCCCACCGTGGCGGTCGGCATGATTCGCGATGCACGACATGCCGAAACCCTGCTGCAGGAAGGCCATGCCGACCTGATCGCACTGGCGCGCGGCCTGATGGATGACCCCAACTGGCCGCTGCACGCGGCGCGTGAACTCGGCTGCGCCGATCCGCTGGCGCTCATCCATGTGCGTGAAGCACAACGCCTGCGTCAACTCGAGCAGCACAGCATGTCATACCCGCACGGCAGCGCAGTCGAGATCCCCTTCAGTACCGAAGAGCAGGTGGCCTACTCCTGGGCAGCGGGCATCGCCGGGCCGAGGAGTTCTTAGCGGCTTGTTTACGCCGTTATTTGCCGCGCCGCGCGATGAATTCCAGCGTAGTTTTTGCGGTGAGGTCGGGATCGGTGCCGCCAGCGTGATAACCGTCGATGGGCAGGATCGCCAACTCTGAATTCGGGATGGTTTTCTGCCAGCTCTCAAACACCGCCTTGCCGCGGCGCGCAGTGTCGGTGCCGATCACCAGCGTTGGACACTGGATGCGCTTGATGTCTTCGCGGATGTCGATGGCGCCGACCCAGCGCATATAGGCGTGGATAGTCGACAGCGGCGCGCGGCCCATCATGTCCGACCACCAGTCAATGCCGGCTTCGGGCATCTTGCTGCCCATGCGCTCGCGCTGCGTGCGTTTGGCCCAGGCGCGCACACTGCTGCGTTCCATTTCCGGGATCCAGCCTTCGGCATTGGGCGGGGTCACCGGTGAACACGATACCGTGATGGTCTTGACCAGTTCCGGCCGCGCTGCAGCGAGCGCCAGCACGCTGATGCCGCCACTTTTGCCGCCGACCACATGCACCGGCCCGCCGTTGCAGACCTCCCGGATGACCTGCGACAGGTCGTCGATGTAACGCTCATTGCTCAGCGGATAATCCTTTGCCACCGGCGTCGACAGGCCGAAACCGCGCTGGTCGATGCGCAGCATGCGGTAATGTCGCGAGAAATGCGGCACCCAGGCGCGCCAGGCTTCCGTGCACTCGGTGAATCCATGCACGAACAGCACGGTGTCCGGTTTGGTCCAGCCATCGGTATGGTCGTCGATCAGGTAATGCATCCTGCAGTCCGGCAAATCGAGGTAGGGCATGGTTTTTCCTGGCGAAGTTCGTGCGAAAACAGTTTGTTAGGAATTGAAAAAAAGTGCCGCCGGATTACTGGCGGATGCCGGTGTCACTGATGATCTTTGCCCACTTCTGGATGTCGGCGCGGATGATGGTGTCGAATTCCGCCGGCGTGTTGCCCACGGCGGTCGCGCCTTCGCCCACCAGCACCCGTGCGAACTCCGGCGATCGCACCACTTTGACAATCTCGCGGTTCAGCCGGTCGATGATGGGTTTGGGGGTGCCGGCCGGCGCGAGAATGCCGTTCCAGCCGCGCGCTTCATAACCGGGCAGCGTGTCGCCGATCGGCGGCACATCGGGCAGTATCGACAGGCGCTGCTTCGCACCGACGCCGAGCGCGCGGATGCGCCCGGCCTTGACCTGGGGGCCCACGGTGCCGGCGGAACCAATCAGGTAAAAATCGATTTCGCCGGAAATCACCGCGGTCAGCGCCTGCGGCGAACCCTTGTAGGCGACCTGCGTGAATTTGATGCCTGCCATAGAACGCAGCAGCTCCGCGCCCAGCGAACCCATGCTGCCAGCGCCGACGGATCCGTGATTGAGCGCGCCGGGTTTTGATTTTGCCAGGTCAAGCAGATCCTTCACCGAACGCGCCGGGGACTGCACGCCGACGATCAGCACCGGTGACACCGCGCTGACCAGCGTGATTGGCGCAAAGTCTTTGGCGGTGTCGTAAGGCACATCCTTGAACAGGCTCTGGTTGACCGTGTGCGACGGGAACACCATCAGCAGGGTGTAGCCGTCTGGCGTCGACTTGGCGACGATGCCGGTGCCCAGTATGCCGCTGGCGCCGGGGCGGTTGTCGATGACCACCTGCTGGCCAAGACTGTCAGACAGCCTGGGGGCGATGCTGCGACCGATGATGTCGGTGATGCCGCCGGCACCGCTGGGGATGATCATGCGGATGGGCCGGGTCGGAAAATTGTCGGCGGCATGCAGGGCAGGGGCCAGCAAAGCCGTGGCAAGCAGTAATCCGGACAGGTGTTTCATGGTGTGATCCCGCAAGTAAAAGTGGAGGCGGCAAATTATAAGGATGAGCCCCACCCGGGAACAGCGATGTTCCAGACTGCGGCGCCTGATTCGGGGCCGCATGTTTGCAATGCGGGTCAGTGCATGGTCGCGACGCTCCACAGTGCAGGCATCGTGCATATATTGATGAAGTGGCAGGCGATCAGCGGGAATGCCGCCAAGGCAATCGGCAACATCATCACCAGCAAGTGCCGCAAAGTCGGCGCACTTTTCATATAAAAGCAAATTTAAACAAATAGTTATGCCCATATAATGGGTGGCGGCATGGCGCTGTCGCAGCATACAGTGTCCGCAGTGCGGGAACTGCATGGCGCAAAGCAGGCGAATTGCCTACCATGTCGCACCAAAAAACATTCCTACAGAGGATTTTTACCATGTCAGCCATTCGCAAACGCGCCACCGGCGCGCTCGTCGTCGCGGCAATTGCCGCCGCATCCACAACCGGCTGGGCCGCCGAATCCGTCAAGAATTACCCGAGCAAGCCGGTGCGCCTGATCGCACCCTTCACGCCGGGTGCCGGCACCGACACCACCGCACGCATGCTGGCCAAACATCTGGGCGAGCAGTGGAACCAGCAGGTCGTGGTCGACAACCGTACCGGCGCCGCCGGTGCAATTGGCGTCGAAATCGCCTCGCAGGCGCTGCCGGACGGTTACACCATCTGCCTGATCTCGGCGTCGCACAGCGTCAACTCGGCGACCAATCCCAACCTGCCATACGACCTGACCAAGGATCTGCAGGGCATCTCGCAGGCGACTTCGCTGTTCTACGCCGTCTATGTCAATGAGAAGGTTCCCGCAAAATCGATCAAGGAACTGGTCGCCTATGCCAAGGCCAATCCCGGCAAACTGAATTACAGCTCGTCGGGTACCGGCGGCCTGCAGCATTTTGCCGGTGAAATGTTCGACCACCTGGCCAAGACCAAGATGGTCCATGTGCCGTTCAAAGGTTCGGCGGCGGGCATCGTTGCCAACCTTGCCGGTGAAGTGCAGGTTGGTTTCGGCACGCTGTTCGGCGTGCGTCCGCACATGCAGTCCGGGCGGCTGCGCGTGCTGGCGATCACCGCCAAGAAACGCTCGCCGGCTGTTCCGGACATCCCCACCGTCGATGAAGCGGGCGTGCCCGGCTACGAAGTCGATCAGTGGTACGGCATCATCGGCGGCGCCAAGATACCCAAACCGATCATTAACAAGATCCGCGACGGCATCGTTGTCGCACTGAAGGATCCCGTGGTCGCCAAGCGACTCGCCTCCGACGGCTCGACGCCGGTGGGTTCGACGCCGGAGCAGTTCAATGCGCACATCAAGTCAGAGGTCAACAAGTGGCGCACCCTGGCCAAGGCGGCTGGACTGAAGCTGCACTGATACACCACATCCGCTTCAGGAAAAGCCCGCGTCCTGCGGGCTTTTTTTATGGGTTGGTCCGCCGCAACCATGCACCACCGCATATCGCAATTCGTCGCCCATGCTCCAAAGCGGTGCTGCCGGCAGGCTGGATGCCGTCCTGCAGTGTTTCCACCAAGTCTTTATTTATAAAACATAAAACGGTTGTGGCGACAGCCGGGGTGCCGTTGGTACGCCTCTTGCATTCAACCTTGTATACCGCTTGAGATGCGGGTTGATCAAAAAGGACTGAATCATGAACCGTCGTGAACTCCTCAAATCCGCAGCTGCGGTCGCCACCGGCGCCGCAATGCTGCCGTTTCTGAAAACCAATGCCTGGGCACAATCCGGCAGCACTGTCGTCGTGCTGATCGGCAACACCATCAACAGCCTCGACATCCACCGCCCCGGCACCAACCGGCCGAGTTACCAGGTTGCGGTCAATGTCTATGATCGGCTGGTGACTTTCGGCACCAAAAAACTGGCCAACGGTTCCTTGTCCTACGACTACGACAAGGTCGAACCCGAACTGGCCGAGAGCTGGACCTTTTCCGCCGACCGCAAGGCGATCCTGTTCAAGATCAAGGCCAATGCCACGTTCTGGGACGGCACACCCGTCACTGCGGAAGACGTCAAATGGTCCTTCGACCGCGCGCTGGCGCTGGGCGGTTTTCCGAAAGTGCAGATGGGCGCCGGCGGTTTTGTTGACCCTGCGCAATTCGTGGTTGTCGATGCCAAGACCTTCCGCATCGACTTGAAGCAGCCGTCCAAGCTGGCGCTGCCCAACCTCGGCGTACCGGTGGCGGTGATCATCAATTCCAAGGTGGCGAAAGCCAATGCCACGGCAGCCGACCCCTGGGCCGCTGAATACCTGCATCGCACACCGGCCGGCAGCGGTGCATTCAAGGTCGAGCGCTGGGATGCCGGCCAGCAGCTGATTTATGTGCGCAACGACAAATGGACCGGCGGTCCGTTGCCCGGCGTGCAGCGCGTGATCATCCGCGAAGTGCCGGCGTCGGCGACGCGGCGCGCGCTGGTCGAGCGTGGTGACGCCCACCTGTCATTCCAGATCCCGAACAAGGACGCGCAGGAACTCGCGGCGATGAAAAAGGTGAAGGTCATCGGCTCGCCGATCGACAACTGCCTCTATGTTGCCTGCCTCAATTACAACTTCGAGCCGTTCAAGGACCAGAAGGTGCGCCAGGCCGTGGCCTGGGCGATTCCCTACGAGCAGATTTTCAAACAGGCCGCCTATGGCCGCGGTGTGCCGATGTGGGGCGGCAAGTCCGCCAAACCGGCGACGACAGCCTGGCCGCAGCCCTTTCCCTACGGCACCGACCTGAAAAAAGCCAAGGCATTACTCGACCAGACCGCGTTCAAGGGTGGATTCGAAGTGCCGCTGTCGTACGACCTGGGTGAGGCCGACTGGGGCGAACCCGCAGCGCTGCTGATCCAGGAGAGCCTCGGCAAGATCGGCATCAAGGTCACGCTGGACAAGGTGCCGGGGGCCAACTGGCGCACCGTCGCGCTGGTCGAGAAAAAACTGCCCTTCCTGCTCGAGAACTTCGGCGGCTGGCTCAATACCGCGGACTATTACTTCTACTGGGCTTACATCAAGGGCAATCTGTTCAACGCCTCGAACTACGACGATCCCGTGGTCAAAAAACTGGTGGAAGAAACGCTGCACATGGAGAAATCCAATCCGGCGTACGAAGGCAAGATCAAACAGTTGCTGCAAAAGGCCTTTGACGACGTGCCGCGCATTCCCCTGTGGCAGCCGACGCTGGAATCGGCGATGACGCCGAAACTCGACGG
>CAMBCD010000141.1 GCA_945863085.1 Bordetella parapertussis | reverse complement strand
TCAATAACTGCGCCGTCAGCAGGCCGCCGAGCAGCACCAGCGTGAGGCGGCTGAACAAGGAGCGCGGCAGCAGGCTCATCGCGCGCCGGCCTCGACATGCGCGGCAAATACATAACCCTGGCCGCGCACGGTTTTGATGATCGCCGGTTCCTTCGCATCCTCGCCGAGGCGCTGGCGCAGGCGGCTGACCTGCACGTCGATGGCACGGTCATACGGTCCGGCCTCCCGCGCCAGCATCAGGTCGATCAACTGGTCGCGGGTCAGCACGCGGTTGGGATGGTCGACAAATATTTTCAGCAGACGGAAATCGGTGCCGCTCAGCGCCACCACCACGCCGGCGGGCGAGGTCAGGTTGCGGGTCGCCGCATCCAGCGTCCAGCCGGCAAAACGGAACACGCCGGACTCCTCGTGCCTCAGGTTCTCCGGCAATGCACGCGCGCGGCGCAGCACGCTTTTGATGCGTGCCAGCAGTTCCCGCGGGCTGAACGGTTTTGCAATGTAATCATCGGCACCCAGTTCGAGGCCGACGATGCGATCGGTTTCTTCGCCGCGGGCGGTGAGCATGATGATCGGTACCCCTGAACGCGCGCGCAATTCACGACACAGTGTCAAACCGTCTTCGCCGGGCATCATCACGTCGAGGATGACCAGATCAGGCGGGGCAGTATCCACCGCCGCACGCAAGCCCCTGCCGTCGGCAAGTGTCGTGACGCGGTAACCCTGCTGCTGCAGGTACTCGCGCAGCAGGTTGCGGATCTCCGTGTCGTCATCCACCACCAGGATGTGGTCGGGGGCAGTCATGCGCTGTTTATACCGGAGGAGCGACCCGCCGGCCGGAAAAATTGTATCGCAGTGTATCAATGCGTTCCGGACTGCAAAGCTGCGATACCAAAAGCCCCTTGCCGGTAACAGTTGATTTACAGGCTAATGCGTTAATCAGGGCGTCAGGAAAGCCCGGAGCCGCCGAACCGGACGACCAGGGGCAATCCGGCATAAACCACAACCATTGCAAAGGACGAGATCATGAACAAACTCAACAAAACCGCAATCGCCATCGCGCTGACCCTCGGTGTTACCGCCGCCTACGCCCAACCGGGCCAGATGCGCGGCAACATGGAACACGGTGCGCAGGGCAGCCAGCATCAGGGTATGCAGGGCATGAAAGGCATGAACCACGACGGCGACAAACACGCCAAACGTGGCGAAACCAAAGGCCACGGCGGCCATGGCGAGCACGGCTCCAAAGCCGCACAATCACTGGCCACCCCGGAAGAACGCAGCGCCATGCAGGAAAAAATGCGCGCCGCGAAAACCCCGGAAGAGCGTCAGCAGATTGCATCGGCCAACCGTGCCGAAATGCAGAAACGCGCCACGGAAAAAGGCATAACCATGCCGGAACACCGCGGTCAGCAGGGCCGTAACCGCAGCAACGAAGAGCACAAACACTGAGCCTGGCGGCAGCAGTGGGAGGGGTGCGGCACGGCCCCTCCTTTTTTACAGCACCCTTGAGGAGATTCAACATGAAAACCAGCAGCAAGATTGTCATCTCAGTGGCCGCCGCTGCGGTGTTTGCAGCCACCGCTGCAATGGCGCAGTCAACACCACGCGGGCCGGGCGCCAACCAGCATGACCACGGCAGCGCCGGCCATGAATCCATGATGCGCCAAGGCATGGGCCCTGGCATGGGTCGTGGCCCGGTCGGCATGCTGACCACGCAGGATGCCAACTCGGCCACTGACATGGGCATCACCATGAACCTGGTGCACGAAAACACCAAAATCCGTCGCACCGTGACCCGCCTGCCCGACGGCATCAAAACCATCACCGAGTCCGACGATCCGAAAATCGCGCAGGACATCAAGGCGCATGTCGCCAGCATGTCGGGACGCCTGGATTCGGGCAAGGAATTCAACATTTTCAGCACCACGCTGCCGGTGATTTTCGACAACGCGAAAAACATCAAGTCAACCATCGAATACACGGCGAAAGGCGCCGTCGTCACCCGCACCTCCAAAGACCCGAAAGTGGCTGCCGCACTGCAGGCTCATGCAAATGAGGTCACCGAACTGGTCAAGGAAGGCCCCGTAGCTTTCCACCGCGGCATCGACGCGCGCATGGCCATGGGTTCCGGCGGCCCGCGCGGCGCCATGGGTGCAGCCAACCGTGCCGGCACCCCGGCACAAGCACAGCAGCACACGCACTGACACCAGACCCCGGCGATGCAACCCAACATCGCCGTGCTCGTTTTCAGATCAAAATCTCCTGAATTCTGATTCACACAAAAGTAAAATGAAAAAAATGCGAATTACCCTGTTTGCTTTGCTGCTCACTGCCAGCGTTGCCTGGGCCGCTGAACCATTCGCCATCCAGGCCTGGGGCAATTTCAAGCAGATGTCCCACACCGGCAACACCGCAGGTGTGGTCAAGCTTTCGGACTTGGGCAACGCCAAGGGAACGTACGGGGTGGGTGCGATCGCCGGCATGCGTGGCGAAATTCTGTTGTGGGACGGCAAAATGCTGGTTTCCCGCGGCCATTCGACCAAGGGCGAAACCAGCCCGGCAACGGCAAACGACGAAGCTGTGCTGTTCGTCCGGGCCAAGGTCGATGCCTGGCAGGAATTACCGGTTGCCAGCGACATGACGCAGGCGCAGTTCGAGGCATTCGTGGTTGCGGCGGCAAAAAAAGCCGGCATCAACCCCGACCAAGCGTTTCCCTTCGCGCTTCGCGGCAATGCGATGAATGTCGTCTGGCATGTCGTCACCGGTACTCCTGCCGGGGTTCAACACGGCAGCGGCACCCACCAGCAGGGCCATGCCCAGTCGCGGGTGTTCAGGGAAGCCTCGGCAAACGGCACCCTTCTTGGCTTTTACACCGGCGCCGCGCTCGAAGGCATCGCCTCGCACCCCGGCGAACGCTTCCATTTGCACTATACAAACCCGGATTTCACCACTTCCGGCCATGTCGACGAATACCGCGTGCCCAAAGGCGCGGTGCTGATGCTGCCCAAACTGTAATTCCGGAAATCCAGGAGCTGTCAAAATGAACCGCGTAATTCGCACACGATCATTGCTGCTTGCCCTCTTATGCCTGTTGCCGGCACTGCCCGCCGCCGCACAAACACCACACACCCACGACCACAGCTTCAGCGGCGCCGCGCACTGGGCAAAAATTTTTGACGATCCGAAACGCGATGCCTGGCAGAAACCGCATGAAGTCATCCAGGCACTGAAGCTGAAACCGGACGCAGTCGTCGCCGACATCGGCTCCGGCACGGGGTATTTCTCGGCGCGTTTTGCGCACATGGTGCCGCAAGGCCGGGTCTACGGCCTCGACACCGAACCTGACATGGTGAAGTACCTCGCCGACCGCGCCAAACGCGAAGGCCTGAAAAACGTTACCGCGGTGCAGGCCAAACCGGGTGATCCCCGGTTGCCGGAAAAAGCCGATGTAGTCATCCTCGTCGACGTTTATCACCATGTCGAAAACCGCGAGCAGTATTTCCGGCAATTACAGCAATCACTGAAACCGGGCGGTCGTCTCGCGGTGATCGATTTCAGGATGGATTCGAAAGTGGGTCCGCCGGTATCCGCACGCATTGCGCCTGAGCAGGTCAAGGCCGAACTGCAACGCGCGGGGTATTTACTCGAAGAGGAACACGGGTTCCTGCCGAACCAGTATTTCCTCGTATTCCGCCCGGCGAATTAAACCTGACGATCAACTGCGATGCTGAAGTGATGGCAGTGATTCGTATACCGCCATCAATAATCCTGAATTGCGGGGGCAAGCTTTTTTCCTGTACGGTGACAGCCGCAGAGAATTCGGTGAGCGGCAGAACAGGTGCCGGCTGGAAATTCGGGTTCGGCGGCGGTTTTAATAAAAACGTTTAAAATCAAATATTTATGATCACTCGCGCACTGATCGCCCTGTCCTGCCTCATCAGTAGCCTTGGCGCTTACGCCTTCGACACCGTCCGCGTCGCAGAGAACATCTACGCCCTGGTCGGCGACCTCGGCCAGCGCTCGCCCCAAAACCTCGGCCATAACATGACCTCCGGTTTCATCGTCACGGACGCAGGCGTGATCGTCATCGACACCGGCGGCAGCCGCGCCAACGCCGAACAAATCCACGCCGCGATCCGCAAAGTCACCGACAAAAAAATCATTTACGCCATCAACAGCGGCGGTCAGGACCACCGCTGGTTCGGCAACGACTATTTCAGGAAACAGGGTACAAAGATCGTCACTGCGGAGAGCACCGCAAAGGACATGCGCGACCGCGGCGCCGAGCAGGTCGAACGCATCAGGCCTTTGCTCGGCGACCAATTCACCGGCACGCAACTCGTCTATCCGGACACCACGTTTACGCAGCGCATGACGCTGCCGGTGAAAGGCATCGCCATTGAACTGATCCACACCGGCGGCGCGCATACCCCCGGCGACCTGCTGGTGTGGCTGCCACAGTCATCCGTGGTCTACGCCGGCGATACAGTGTTTGCCGAACGCATGCCCGGCATCCTGCCCGACAGCGCCGGGCGCTGGATCAAAAGCCTGGAATACCTGCGCAATACGCTGAAGCCGCGCATTGTCGTGCCCGGACACGGCAAGGTCACCGACATGAAGCAGGCGCTGCGCGACAGTTACGACTACCTGGTGTTTTTGCGCAGTGCTGTCAGAAAACGCTTCGCCGACGGCGCCTTCGATCCGGTCGAAGCCAGCCAGAACCTCGACCAGTCGCGGTTCTCGTATCTGAAAAACTACGAGGATCTCGGCCTGCGCAGCCGCAATGCGCTGGCGGTGGCCGAGGAAGTGTTCAAGTCACCGCCGAAGTAAGGCGGAGCCATCAAAGACGGTTCAGAACACCAGCACTTTGTCGGCCCACTGCGTCCAGTCAGCCAGTTCTGCAAGCGTGCTGCGGTGCGCGCCTTCCGCGAGTTCGGTATCGGCAATGCCGCGCGCGTCCATGCAGGTGCCACAGACGCCGACGCCGGCACCACTGCGTACCACTTTGCCCAGCATCAACTGGACGTTGTAGAAACCCTCGGGCACTTTCTGCCCCGACTTCGCGCACGATGCGGCATCGCCCAGCAGGAACAGCCTGACCACTTCGCCTTCGGCGCGCGCCAGTGTGCCCGCCAACCTCAGCCCGTTGTAGCTGCGCTCAGTGCCATAGGGCGGGTCGTTCAGCACAAAAAGGGTTTTACTCATGGTCGTTCTCCTGAAAATTCACTACGCACTGCTGCATCTCTCGGTCGCCGCATAAACGGCATCAACAACATGCTGACCAGCGACGCGCATTGCCGCACGTCACGAAATGCCGGCGTCCCGATCACCATGCGGTCATGGCCCAGGCGCGGCTGGTCGCGGTAGGTGCCGAACAACCGATCCCACCACGGCAGGTTGAAACCGAAATTGTGGTTGGTCTCTTCAGCGTCGAGCGAGTGATGGACGCGATGCATGTCCGGCGTAACCACGAACAGCCGCAACACGGCATCCAGCGCGGCAGGCAAACGGATGTTTGAGTGATTGAACATCGCCGCAAGGTTGAGCACGATTTCAAAAACCAGCACTGCTGCGACCGGCGCGCCGATAACAAAAATTGCCGCAGCCTTGATCAGCATGGACAGCAGCATCTCGACGGGATGAAAGCGCGTGCCCGTCGTCAGGTCAAAATCGAGGTCCGCGTGGTGCATGCGATGCAGCCGCCACATTAATGGCACAGCATGAAACATCACGTGCTGCAGGTAAATCGCCAGATCCAGCACGAGCACGGCCAGCGCGATCTCGAGCAGCAGCGGCCACTCGACCATATGCAACAGACCTGCGCCGCGCTGTTCGGCCTCCAGCGCGATCCCTACCGCGGCAGCCGGCGCCACCAGTCGCATCATCCCGGTGTTTATCAATACAATGGCCAGATTGGCAAACCAGCGTTTGCCCCTGGCTACCAGCAGCGCACGACGGGGTACTAATGTTTCAGCAACCGCCAGCACAACAAAAACGCCCAGAAAAAGCCCCAGCCGCAATGGCGCCTCATATTGGATCAATGTGTCTAAAACCATGCTCGCTCCTCAGCCTGTGCCATGCGCTTAGATCCCGATACCACAGATCCCCACTATTCAATTGATTAATTGAATAGTGGAATAGAAATACTAACCCGCCATGTCAACACCCACCGTCAAATCCCTGCTGTTTGCCGAATTTGCCCGCGTCAGCAAGGCACTTGGCAGCGGTAACCGATTGGAATTACTGGAGTTTTTGGCGCAGGGTGAACGCAGCGTGGACGCCCTGGCCAAGCTGTCAGGACTTTCGATCGCCAACACCTCGCGTCATCTGCAGGTGCTGCGACAAGCCGGATTGGTCAGCGCACGCAAGGAAGGATTGTTCGTGCACTACAGCGTGTCCGGCGAAGGTGTGGTCAAACTGCTGGCCGCATTGCAGGAGGTCGCCCAGCACAACGTGGCCGAGGTGACCAAACTGGTGAACACCTATCTCACCAGCAAGGACAGTCTTGAACCGGTATCAGTGGGTGATCTGGTGGATCGCATGCGCAACGGCCTGGTGACTGTCATCGATGTACGTCCGCCGGAGGAATACGCTGCCGGGCATCTGTACGGCGCGATCAATGTGCCACTGGCCGACCTCGAAAAAAATCTGGGCAAACTTCCCCGCAGCCTTGAAGTCATTGCTTATTGCAGGGGCCCGTTCTGCCTGATGTCCTTTGAAGCCGTGGCCCAGTTGAGAAGCAAGGGAATCAAGGCGCGCCGGCTCGAGACCGGCTTTCCGGAGTGGAAGGTCGCCGGGCTTCCGGTCGAATAACGCCGCGTAACCGGCGATGCAGGGGCAGCACGATCGCAGCGCCCCAGTCATCGCCATTTTCAAAAGCGATGTCCGCCCCGGTTTGTGTTTTGATGGATTCTGCAGGTCACGACGCCGGCTTATGCAATTGCTGGAGGTTGTGGCACCGTCAGTTTGCAGTGCTGCCACAAAGTCGTATATAACGCCTGCTCAGAAATCAGCCACTCATAATCAGACATTTAATTACACCCGCCTCAGCAGACCCATACTTCTGCCGGTCCGACTCCATGCGCAACCCTCAACCAAGCCGATTTCAGGTTTCCCGCCAAGGCAATATATTGCTGGCGAAATTTCTGGTCGTGCTGGTGATGATGTTTCACAGCTGGGGTTCTTATGCAAACATC
>CAMBCD010000140.1 GCA_945863085.1 Bordetella parapertussis | reverse complement strand
CGGCCGGAGCACCGGCGCGCGCCAGCAATCGGGCGACGGCGGTACCGTGATGGGTCCCGCGCAGGATCGAATCGGGATAGGTGGCCTGGCCGTGGATGTCGAACAGCATCGCATGCGGATGTTTGCTGCGGATTTCTTCGATCAGGCGGCGGATCGCGGCATGGTAGGCCTCGTAAACGGCGGCGCAGCCCGGGGCACCGTAGGCTTCGTCGGCGCGGCGGTTGGCATCAATGAATTTGCGATGGAAACGGGCCATCACCAGGTACGGCGGCTTGCCGGTCAGGCGTTTTATTTCATCGGTGATGCCGCGGGCGAGGATATCGGTGTGCTGGTCGGGCCGGTTGACGAAACGGGTGCCGACGGGCGTGCGCGCCGTGCAGTCCGGCACATCCTGCACACCGCCGTGTGGTGCGGTCAGGATGATCGGCAATTCCCCAGGTTCAACAATGACAAGATCGCTGGCGTGTGTGGCTGTGCTCGTCAGCGCGATGAACGCCGCGAGCAGTAGCAGGTGGATCATGCGGATGGTCCCGTCCAGTGATCAGTGGTGATACGGCATTATCAGAAAAAACGCCGCGCAATGCGCGGCGTTTTGATTTTGCAGGGTGGCGGTGGTTATTTCGCCTTGGCGCCCGATATCCGTACCAGTTCGCTGATACGTTTATTCTCTGCGCTGCGCCAGGCATCGAGGCCGGCACGGTCGCTACCGACAATACTGACACCCGAGCTTTTCAGCCTTTCGCCGAATGCGGGTTCTTTCACGGACTTTGCCATTTCTGCGCTGACCTGATTCAGGATGGCTGCCGGTGTGCCGGTCGGGGCGACAACACTGTACCAGGCATTCATCGCATAACCGGGCACGGCTTCGCCGATTGCCGGCACGTCGGGGATCAACGGGGCGCGTTTGGCCGTGGTCACTCCCAGCGCACGCAGCCGTCCGCCCTGGATGTGGGGATAGGCTGCAGGCAGCACTGCGTAAGTGATTTGTACTTCGTTGGCGAGTGTATCGGTGATCGCCTGCGGGACGCCTTTGTACGGTACGTGCAGCATGTTGGTGCCGGTGAGGTGGTTCAGCAGCACACCGGAGAGATGTTCAGACGCGCCGGTACCGGCCGAGCCATAACGGAGTTTGCCCGGCTGCTTTTTGGCGAGATCGATCAATTCCTTCAGCGATTTTGCCGGCAGTTGCTGATTGGCGAGCAGCACAAAAGGCGTGGTGCCGATCAGCGACAGCGACTGGAAGTCGCGGGCGAGGTCGAACTTGATGCCGGCGAGCACCTGGGAAGCCACAAATAACTGTGAGGTCAGCATCATCCAGGTGTAACCATCGGCAGCCGCCTGCAGCGTCAGATCGGCGCTGATCGCCCCCGCGGCGCCGGGACGTGCATCAACAACGATACGCTGCTTCCAGGTTTCATAGAGCCGGTCAGCCATCATCCGGCCGATGATGTCCGGGCCTGAGCCCGCGGCGCTGCCGAGGATCATGCGGATCGGTTTTTCCGGATATTTGGACTGTGCCTGGACCTGGGGTGCGGCCAGCAGCGTCGGAATGGCGAGCGCGAACAACAGTTTCAGCGGGTGCATGGTGATCCTCCTCCGGCAGTTTGTTTTTTAACTTCGAATACTGAGCGGCTATGATGCGGACGGATGGCGTATTTGTCCATAGCCGGACCGGCATCGGGTTGCGCTATGCACCTGTTTCGTTCAGAAAAACGCCGCGACAAGCGTGGCGTTTTCACCGGACGGGCAGCTTTTTGAACTACATGCGTTCAAATACCGCCGCGATGCCCTGGCCGCCGCCGATGCACATGGTGACCAGCGCGTATTTGCCGCCGGTGCGCTGCAGTTCATGCAGCGCCTTGACCGTCAGGATGGCGCCGGTGGCGCCGATCGGATGACCGAGGCCCACAGCGCCGCCGTTGGGATTGGTTTTTTTCGCATCAAACTTGAGATCGCAGGACACGGCCAGTGCCTGCACCGCGAAGGCTTCGTTGGATTCGATGACGTCCATGTCTTCGACCTTGAGCCCGGCGCGCTTCAGCGCGTTCTGCACGGCGGGTACCGGACCGATGCCCATGATTTTCGGATCGACGCCGGCGATGCCGTAGGAGACCAGGCGCGCCAGCGGTTTCAGGCCGGCTTTTTTCGCGGCTTCCTTTTCCATCAGCACCACGGCGGCGGCGCCGTCATTGATGCCGGAGGCGTTGCCGGCGGTGACCGAGCCGCCTTCCTTCTTGAACACTGCGCGCAGCTTGGCGAGGCCTTCCATCGTGATGTCGGCACGGGGATGTTCATCCTTGTCGAACAGTGTCGTGCCTTTGCGGGTTTTTAATTCGACCGGCATGATCTGGTCCTTGAAATAACCCTTGTCGATGGCATTCAATGCGCGGCGATGGCTTTCAACGGCGAATTCGTCCTGGGCCTCGCGGCCGATTTTCCATTGCGCGGCGATGTTCTCCGCGGTGATGCCCATGTGCACGGTATCGAAGGGATCGGTCAGCGCGCCGACCATCATGTCGATGACGTTGCCGTCGCTCATGCGCTGGCCCCAGCGCAGGGTGGGCATCAGGTAACCGCCCCGGCTCATCGATTCGGCGCCGCCGCCGACTGCGCTGTCGCAGTCACCGAGCATGATGCCCTGCGCTGCGGAGACGATGGCCTGCAGGCCGCTGCCGCAGAGGCGGTTCACGGTGAGTGCGGTGGTTTCCTGCGGCAGTCCGCCCTTGATGCAGGCGACTCGCGAGAAGTACATGTCCTTCGCTTCGCCATGGACCACGTTGCCGAATACCAGTTGTCCGACCTGCTTCGGGTCGAGCTTCGCGCGGTTGACGGCTTCCTTGACCACCTGCCCGGCGAGTTCGGTGGGGGCGATGTCTTTTAATGCGCCGCCGTAGTCACCAATGGCAGTGCGCACGCCACTCAACACGACTACTTCACGTCCCGCTGCAAGTTCACTGGCCATAAAAATCTCCGTAAGTCATTGATTATAAACAATAAATTTCCAAAATGAGGGCGGGCAACCGAGGGGAAGCCAAAGTTTACGCCCCGCCCGTGACAGTGTCGAGGCAGGGGCCTGTCACTGCGGCAACGATTCAGTGCCGGGTCGGCTGGGGCGGCGCGCTTACCGTGGCGGCAAAAATCTGTTCGCTGTCGACCGCATCAAACACATAACGCCGGTTGCAGAATTCGCAATGCACTTCGACTTCGCCGCGTTCGGCGATCACGCTGCGCACCTCGTCGTGTCCGAGCATGCGCAGCATGCCGGTGACGCGTTCGGACGAACAAGAGCAGCGGAAATACACCGGCCGCGGCTCGAACACTCGCAGGTCTTCTTCGTGGAACAGGCGGTGCAGCAGTTTCTGCGGCGCCAGCGTCAGCAGTTCCTGCGCCTTCACGGTGGATGCGAGCTGTCCGGCCCGTGGCCAGGCGTCGGCGTCGGTGGTTTCGCGTTCCGGCAGTTTCTGGATCAGCAGGCCCGCGGCGTGCGTGTCATCGCAGGCCAGCCACAGCCGGGTTTCGATCTGTTCCGATGTCGCCATGTAATGCTCGAATGCGGCGGCGATGCTGTCGGCGTCGAGATCGACGATGCCCTGATAACCCTGCTGGCCGGATTCCGGCACCAGGCTGATCGCGAAGCGGCCGTTGCCGAGCAGCGCGCGCAGGCCGCCCGCGTTCTGGGCGTGGTCCGGAATGTCACCGTCCCATTTGGCGGTGGCGCGCATAGCATGGCTGGCAGTACATTCCACGACGATCAGTTTCACCGGGCCGTTGCCGTGCAGTTGCAGGATCAGCGTGCCGTCGAACTTGAGCGTGGCGGCCAGCAACGCGCCGGCAGCCATCAGTTCGCCGAGGATTTTGCGCAGCGGCGCAGGATAGTCGTGACGTTCGGTGACGGCCTGCCAGGTGGCGGCAAGTTGCACGATTTCGCCGCGGATCGGCGCGTGTTCAAACAGGAAGCGCTGGAGAGTGTCGCTCATGGTGGCGATTATATTGGGGCCGGTTGCCGGGAACGCAAGTTGCGGGAACCTGGCGCAGGAACGCAAACCGGCCGGCTATTTCCGGCCAGGCTGTTGCGGGAGCGGACGTTGATTGATCTGTCGCTGGTAAAGCCGCAGCCGCTCGTCCTTGTCGCCGGGGCGGTGGCCTTCCCAGATTTTGTTCCATTCCGGGGCGATCACCAGTTCATCCAGGGGCATGCCCTGTGCCAGCAGCAGGTCGCAGCCGGCGGCCTGCGCGGTATCGGCGCGCCGGGTGCGGATGCCTGCGAAATAATCCAGCATCGCGCGCTGGGTTTCGCCGAGTTCACGGCCGGCAATGCAGAGGTACTGCTGCGGCATCGCGCGCTGCATGTCGGCAATGACCGAACGGTAGCTTTTGGTGGTATCCACCCAGCCGATGAGCAGTGTTGCCAGCAGCGCCCATGCCGCAGTGATACCGCCGACCCAGATGATCAGCGGACGTTCGGCGTTGCGCGGCAGCCGGGCGAGCAGCGCAAACCAGGCGGCGCTGTAGGCGAGTCCGAGCACGAACGGCAACCAGCGGAAGCCGAAATCGTAGCCGGGACGGATGGTGTGCAGGTGGTTGTGCAGTTTGGCCGGCATGCCCAGTTCCAGCGCACCCCAGTAAAACCAGCCGATGAAGATGAAAAAAGTAAATGCCATTACGCTGAACCAGTACCAGCCGTTGGCCGCGCCGCGCCGCAATGGATCAATGCCGGGCACTGCGAGCAGCGCCAGCGGCACCAGCATCGGCAGCGCATAGAGTTCGCGCTGTTCGGCGGCGCTGCCCAGCATCAGCAGCGTGATGATGAAACCCAGCGCCGGCAGTACCACGCCCGGTGCACCGAGCTGTCCCATGCGCCGCGCGCGCCACAGGGCCCACAGCGCCAGCGGCCACACCGGAAAGGCGTACCAGGGGAGGGTGCGCAGGTAATAAGCGAGGCCGGCGAGCATGTCGCGGGTGCCGAAAAACCGCGCCAGGTTTTCGCCGGTGAACCAGGCGCCGAGCATGGCCGGATCGTACCGGTAGAGCAGCGCAGGCCAGATCGCCAGCCACGGCAGCGCGGCGGCGAGCGCGACGCCCAGCGCCGCTGCGTACGTTGGCGTGCGCCAGCGCGCGCTGAGCAGCGGCAGCAGCATGGCAATCACCACGATCATCACCGCTTCGGGCACGCCCTGGGTCATGAACACCAGGCCGCAGGCGGTGCCGAGCCAGAAACCGCCGGGGACCCATCGCCGCAGCGCCAGCGCTGCGCCGTAATAGGCCATCGCAAAACCGGCGAGGGCGGCGACATCGACGATCAGCTGATGGCCGCGCACCACCAGGCCGAGGGATCCGAGCAGCAGCAATACGGCGATCAGGCCGCGGCGCTCGCCGTGCAATTCACGCGAGGCCAGCGCGCTGAACAGCAGTGCGAGACCAATCCACAAGCCGGCGATCAGCCGCGCGCCGTCATGCAGCGGCAGGATGGGTGACATGAGCCACGCGCTGGCGGCGGCACTGAGGTAGAACAGCGGCGGTTTGTCGAGGAAGGGTTCGCCGGCGATCTGCGGCACGAGCCAGCCGCCGCCCTGCAGGATTTCGTAGACGGCGCCGAAGGTGTAGGCCTCGTCCGGTTTCCACGGATCGTGCGCAATCAAGCCCGGCAGCAGCCAGGCCAGGCAGAGTACGGCGATCAGCAGCGGGCGCAGTGCAAGGGTCAAGTGGAACTCTCGTTATTGTTATAACTGCCGATTATCGCATTCACGCGCATCTGCGAGGAATCCGGCAGGGCCTATTCGACGATTTTAAGCGACTGCCCGGCAACGGGCTCGCCGGACGGGTACAGGCCGTTGATCACGCGCAGGTGTTTTTCGGCGAACTTGCCGAGCGGGGAACTGCGCGCGAGTGCGGCAAAGGTCTGTCCGGCCTTCGCGGTGATCACGCGCAGCCGCAGCGGTTTTGCCAGCGCCCGCTCCTGTGCGGTCATTGCGTGGAAGCTGTTGGTGGCGGCGTCCATTGCCGCCTTGTGCTCGCGGAAGGCTGCGGCATCCTTGGCCTGGATGCCGATGGCGTAGGCCTGGGCGCCGAGGAACACGACCGTGACGCGCGTTGGTTTGCCGGACAGAGTGGTTTCAGTGAACGCGGCCTGCAGGCTTCCGAGGGGCTGTGGCGTCACGCTGCTGCCGCTGCCGAGTTTCAGCACTTTGCGCAGCACATCGGCCGGTGTGCCTTCGGCGCGCCCGGCGCTGCGCAGGTCGATCAGCGCATTGCGCCCGGGGCTTGCCGCAGCCACGTTCTGCGCGTTGTTCTGCACCCGCCAGCCGGCGGGGAAATTCAGCGTGAGGCCGAGGGCGGGATGGTAGAGGCTGTTGTTGCGCACGATGCCCTGTGTGGGGCTGTCGGCGAACACCATGCCCTCCATGCTGCGCATGAACTCCTCGCGGCCGATGCGGTTTTCCGCGCTTTTGAATTTTGCCGCTTCGCGGACGACTTCCTGCAACCGGGTGTCGTTGTCGGGGTGCGACGCGAACAGGCCATGGTAGGCGCGTGGTTCACGACCTTCGGCTTTTGCCACTTCGGCGTCGAACAGTTCCTGGTTTTTCAGCACGCCGACCACCTTGATCATCGCCTGCGGGTCGTAACCGGTGCGTGCCAGGTATTCGGCGCCGAGGCGATCGGCCTCGAGTTCGTGTTCGCGCCCGTAACCCGACAGCAGTGCACCGCCCAGGGTGTTGATCAGCGCGCTGCCGCCGCTGTTGCGGATCTGCGGCACCAGAATCTGCAGCACCGAGGCGCCGACGTTGGCGGCGGTTGCCGCGGACAACTGCTGCACCGAGTGGCGCGCGGTGACATGGCCGATTTCGTGGCCGAGCACGGCGGCCAGTTCGGCCTCCGAGTTCAGGTAGGCGAGGATGCCGCGGGTGATATAGATATAGCCGCCGGGCAGCGCAAAGGCGTTGACCTGCGGCGACTCGACCACCAGGAACTGGTATTGCAGGCCGGCGCGGTGGCTGGCCCCGGCCAGGCGCTGGCCGATGTTGTTGACGTAGCGCTGCAGCGCGGCGGTGTCGTAAGTGCCGTACTGCTCGCGCACTTTTTTGTCTTCATTGCGTCCGGTGCTGACTTCCTGCGCTTCGGACATGGTCACGAAGTTGGGATTGCCGGTGACGGGATTGCTTGCGCAATTGGTGAGGGCCAGTGCGCACAGCGCGGCGCCAGTTCGGGTCAGCAGCGATATTGGCATGGGTCTATTTTAACGTGGCCCTATCTGGCGGC